>NZ_RZQP01000173.1:0-13731 GCF_003998165.1 Mesorhizobium sp. M7A.F.Ca.US.007.01.2.1
GCTGCCGACAGTCAAACAGAGCAGGTAGCATCAACAGCGACGAACGCCGTCATAGGCTGAAGGGCTGCTTGTCGACAACTTCGTTCCGAATTCCGAAGGGCAAGTTTCGGCCCATAACCGTCGACCGACGTTTCTCCGGTGGCCAATCATGGCCGAAGGAGAAACGAAATGGGACACTCGTGCTACGACCTTGCCGCCTCCGATCGCCGCGCATGGAATGCAGGCAAGAAGATCGGAACGAAACGCCCTCTGAAACTCGACAGATATGGGGCGATACGCTTCTATCTCGATCGAGAGCGGCGTCTGCGAGACAGAGCGCTCTTCGATTTGGCGATCGACAGCAAGTTGCGCGGCTGCGATCTGGTCAAGATCAAATCGGCCACCTTGTTGTAGGACGGAAATCCGAAGTCGCGCGATGGTCATCCAACAGAAGACCGGCCGACCTGTTCAGTACCAGTTGATGAGCGACACACGCTCCAGCCTTCTCGCATGGCTGGAGCGACGCGGCGGGACAGTCGATGATTACGCGTTTCCGAGCAGGATCAATCCAAGGGCTCACATGAGCACAAGTTAGTATGCCCGCCTCGTCGACGAATGGGTCGAGGCGATCGGGCTTTGACCAGAGGAATACGGAACCCATTCCCTGCGTCGCACCAAGGCCTCGATCATCTACAAAGCGACGGGAAATCTGCGAGCCATCCAAATTTTGCTCGGTCATGCCAAGATCGAGAACACGGTCCGCTATCTGGGCGTCGATGTTGAGGATGCTCTCGAACTTTCGGAGGCAACGGAGGTTTGATCAGGTGCGGCTCCACTTCACAAGTGGAGCCGTGACCAGCTTGCGCCCAATCTCGGTCGTTGCGGACAGATCTGTCACTGATTGAAAGCGGCATCGTGGCGACCACGCTGGGGCGTCCCTCGCGACTCAGCGCGTTCAAAGCCACTACGACCAGGCGAGAGTCGCTACCGTACGCCCGACTTGAATTGTGCGTTAGTGCATTGGCAGGATGTTCTGGTTCAGGCGGAACAGATTGTCCGGATCGTATCTGTGCTTGATCTTGGCGAGCCTCGCATAGGCTTCAGCTCCCAAGGCGTCGCGTACGAGGTCCGCTCCTTCGCCATGGCCGGGGAAGTTCAGATAGAGGCGCCCGGTCGAGTAGCGCTGCACGTCCTGCCAGAAGCTGCGAACCCAGCCGATGTTCGCATCGTCCTCGTCAGCGCCTGGCCAAATGGCATCGAGGCTGAGCATGAAGGGCATGGAGCGGTCGCCGAAGGCAGTCTCATCGGCTGCAACGCGCTGGACGAAACCGCCGAACTTCCAGATCGAGGCGAAGGTCATTTCGGAGGGCCGCTTCGCCATCCGTACCGTGATCTCCCCGATGGCCTCGTCGTCCAGGCGCGAGAGGTAGGTGGATTTCCAGTAGCAGCGGTCGCGGCCTTTCGGGAACAGCCCGTCATAGAGCGACTGGATGGTGCGATATGGCATGCGGCCGCTGAAATCGACGAGCGGTTCCCCAAAACTGCGCAACGGCGCCACGACCCGCTCGCCCTCGTCGGCCGGTCCGTCATAGACATGCGCGAGCGCCAGGACGCGCCGGCCCCTTGCATGCTCGGGGATCGAGGGATCGTCGGGCAGCGTCGAGAATTCCGCCAGGCCGCTCAGGCGATCGGGTGCGGTCTGCATGAAGTCGCGCCAGAGTGGAATGATCTCGTTGGCGCGCTCTTCGGGATAGGCCGGACCGCATAACATCAGCTCCGGCTCGATCGGATGCAGCTTGAACTCGAAGCTCGTCACCACGCCGAAATTGCCGCCGCCGCCGCGCAGCGCCCAGAAGAGATCCGGGTTCTGGGTCGCGTCGGCATGGATGAGGCGGCCATCGGCGGTCACCAGATCGGCCGCCAGCAGATTGTCGACGCTGAGGCCGTGGCTGCCGCGCAGCCAGCCGATGCCGCCGGAAAGAGTTAGGCCGGCAACGCCCGTCGCCGAGATGAGGCCGCCCGGCGTGGCGCGATCAAGCGGGGTGGTGGCCGCATCGACATCGGCCCAGGTGGCGCCGCCCTCGACGAAGGCGCAATCGAGGTCGGGCGCGACCCGCACGCCATTCATCAGCGACATGTCGATCATTAGGCCGCCGTCGCAGATGGCGTAGCCAGCAACATTGTGACCGCCCGAGCGGATCGCGATCGCCAACCGATGCTCGCGCCCGAAATTCACCGACGCCACGACATCGGCAGCATTCCGGCAGCGCGCGATGAGGGCCGGACGGCGGTCGATCATGCCGTTCCAGACGACCCGTGTCGCGTCATAGTAAGGGTTCGACGGCTCCAGCACCTCGCCGCGCAAGATGGAACGGAAGCTTTCGATGCTCGATGGTGCAAGGGTAGCGGTGGCGGCCATGGGGCGGTCTCCTCGTTTCACGCACGCTAGCGCGGCGCGGGCACGGCCGCTAAAGTCGAAAATGCTGGAAGGCGGTCATTTCTGCCATGGTTGAACAGACCAGACCATTGAATGTGGCGATCCTTGCCGCTCCGGAGGCTACCGCCTCCACGATCTACGGCATGTTCGACCTGTTTTCCTCGCCCGGCAGGGATTTCCTGTTCATAACCAGCGGTGCGGCGGGCACGCCGCGCATGCGGCCCTATGTGGTTGCTGGGGACGGCAGCCCGTTTCGCGCTGCAAACGGCATCTGGGTGCGCCCAGATCACAGCCTTGCCGATTGCCCGCCACCCGACATCGTCTGTATTCCAGATTTCTTCGTCAATCCGGGAGAAAGCGTCGCCGGGCAGTATGACGCCGAAGCCGCATGGCTGAAGCGAGCGCATGACGACGGCGCCATGCTGGCCAGCGCTTGTTCGGGCGCGGTGCTGCTCGGCGAGGCCGGGCTGCTCGACAATCGCGAGGCCACAATTCACTGGGGCTATGTCGAGACGCTCACGAACAACTACCCCGGCGTGAAGGTGAGGCCGGACCAGTCGCTTGTGCTGAGCGGCGAGGCGCAACGGGTGGTCATGGCGGGAGGCGGCTCGAGCTGGCAGGATCTCGCCCTCTATCTCATCGCGCGCTTTGTCGGCCTCAAGGAGGCGATGGAGGTCGCCAAGGTCTACATGCTGCAGTGGCACGACATGGGCCAGCAGCCCTTCGCCGCGCTGATGCGCTTTCGCCAGACCAGCGACGCGGTGATCAACCGGTGCCAGAGATGGGCGGAACTCAACTACCGGACGCCGTCGCCCGTCGCAGCCATGACCAAGTTGTCAGGCCTGTCCGAGCGCTCCTTCGTGCGCCGCTTCGCGAGGGCTACGGACATGAAGGCTATCGACTACATCCATGCGCTCAGACTCGAGAAGGCAAAGCAGCTGCTGGAGGGGGGCGATCTCCCTGTCGAAGCGGTGGCGAATGAAGTCGGCTACGAGGATGCGAGTTTTTTCGGGCGTCTTTTCCGCCGCAAGGTCGGGGTGACGCCGGCGCAATATCGCATTCGCTTCGGTGCTCTCCGGCGAGCATTGAGCCGCGATTGATTCTCAACCATCGCGGCGCGATGCCGATATTCCGCTTGGCGCCTCAAGTCAGCCGTTGAGCTGGCCCCAGCGGAATCCCAAAAGCAGAAATTCGAGCGATCAGGCGAACCGGCACGTTCCCACCCAGAACCGGACGCCCAGCGGTCATTAACGATGGGTTCGAGCTCCAGCCGCAAAGTAAGCGAGCTGGTCGGCATAGAGCTTCTTGAAGGCCGGGCGAGCCCAGGCGCGTTCAACGTACGCTCAGAAAGTTCCATCTTAGCCTGAGAAGTGCGTTGAGCTTGTCTAGCTGCGGGACATATGAAGCGCGACACGATTTCGTCCTTCCGATTTGGCACGAAATAGGGCCAAATCGGCGGCATTGACGAAATCATTTGGCGTCTCGTCCGCGGTGGGCACCGCTGTTGCAACGCCGACGCTGATGGTCACACGATCCGGGCCGTGGGGTATGTTCAACTCCCGCACGCCCTGGACGAGCCGCTCTGCGATCGCACTGGATTGTTCCAGTAAAGTGTCGACCAGCACGACCACGAACTCTTCGCCTCCGTACCTCGCAGCGAGGTCGGTGGAGCGGCCGGAACCGCTCTGGATCACGCGGGCGATTTGCTTGAGCACCTCATCGCCGGCCATATGGCCATAGGTATCGTTGTATCGTTTGAAGTTGTCGGCATCGATCATCAACAGCGACAATGGGGACTGTGCGCGAAAAGCGCGCTTCCATTCGGCCGCCAGATATTCATCAAAATAGCGCCTGTTGCCGAGGCCCGTCAGGCCATCGATCCGCGTCAGACGTTCAAGCTCGAGATTTGCACTGATCAGCTGTCGCTGGCTTTCCCTTAGCGCTCGGTATGCCGCGTCTCGCTGGACGTGATCCAGATAAGCCCGCGTGTGATATCGAATACGTGCAATCAGCTCGATACGATCCGGCAGTTTGACGAGATAGTCGTTCGCTCCCGCAGCAAAGGCTTCGCCCTTGGTGGCTGGATCTTCCTTGCTCGACAGCACAATGACTGGGACCGCGCGTGTCGACGCATGCTTCCTGTATTCTCGCACCAGATGCAGCCCATCGACGCCGGGCATGACGAGATCCTGCAGGATAACGGTTGGCTTTACCTCATCCGCGACTGTCATTGCTCTCAACGGGTCGGTGCAGAAGTGTAGGGAAATATCGGGTTCGTTGGCTAGAGCGCGCCTGACCGCCTCGCAAACCATGATCTGATCATCGATGAGCAGAACCATGGATGAATAGTTGTCTGTGAGTGGCGGGACCAGCTCTGGTTCTTGCGTCATCGGACGAGCCTTTTCACGTGGAGCGCTCGCAGGCTTCGATTATACGTGAGCCGATCGCACTCAAAGGAAGAATATCAACAGCCGCGCCGATTTCGGCGGCGGCCTTCGGCATGCCATAGACTGCACTGGTTGCTCGATCCTGGGCGATCGTGAGATGCCCTTTGTCGCGGAGCTGTCTTAGCCCGCGCGCACCATCCCTGCCCATGCCTGTGAGCAGGACACCAATCACAGAGCCAGGCCACCATTGCGCCGCACTTCCGAAGAACACATCAACGGACGGCCGATAAACATTGTCCTTGGGGCTGGGCGTATAGCCAAGTTGTTGAGCTGACTTGAAAACCAGATGATCCGCAGAACTGGCTACGAGAACAGTGCCCGCTTGAGGACTATCCTTTTCCCGCGCCGGACGGATCGGGAGAGGCGTATGCTGTCCCAGCCAATCAGTAAGCCCCGGCACGAACTGAGCATCGAGATGCTGGACGAGCACGATCGCGCCGTCAAAATCAACGGGAAACGCACTCAGGACTGCGGCAACGGCGGCCGGCCCGCCCGCGGAGGCGCCGATTGCAATTAAGCGTCGAGGTGTCGGCTCAGCGTCACGTGACATCCGCCTTTTTGTCTTGGCCGGCGCATCACCGATCAGCTTGCCGATCGTCGCAATCTTGTTCGTTAGAAGCCGTGCGGATTGCGAGGACGCATTACCTTCGATGCCTACTGACGGAATATCGACCGCGTCCAGCGCGCCATGGCCCATTGCTTCGTAGACACCGGCGAGGTTGGCTTCGATACTGGCGGTCACCAGCAAGATTGAGCACGGGGTTTCCGCCATGATTCTGCGCGTCGCTTCCACGCCGTCCATCTCTGGCATCGCTAGATCCATGAGTATCAGATCCGGCAGATCACGTCTGCAGACCTCGACCGCCTCACGCCCATTGGTCGCGATCCATGCGACCTGATGTTCGCCGGTCGACAAGACCAGCCGGCGCAGAAGCTCAACCGCCATCGGCATGTCGTTGACTACGCCGATTCTCATTCGTTGGCTTCCAATTTCGATCTCATTCAGTCGCCTCGCCAATCATGTCCACGACCGCATGGATCAGCGCCTCGTCCTGAAAGGTACTCTTGGTCAGATAATAGTCCGCACCGGCGTCAAGCCCGCGCGAGCGATCTTCTTCCCGATCCTTGTATGAAACGATCATTATGGGTGTGTTCTTGAGATGGGCGTCCTTTCTGATCAAGCTCACCAACTCGATGCCATCCATGCGCGGCATATCTATGTCAGTGACGACGAGATCGAAAGGACCAGACCGGACGGCATTCCACCCGTCCATACCGTCGACCGCCACTTCGACATCATAACCGTGATTGCCCAACATCTTGCGCTGGAGTTCGCGGACCGTGAGTGAATCGTCAATCACGAGCACGCGCTTGCGTCTGCTCGGTTCGGGACCGCCCGCAGCGCGCCGAAGAGCCCTAAATCCGCTAGACGATGCAAGCTTTTCCACCGATCGGATCAGATCATCGACGTCGAAGATCAGAACTGGCGAACCGTCTTCCATCAGGGCCGCTGCGCTGATGTCCTTGATCTTGGCAAACCGTGGATCGAGAGGTCTGATCACCAGCTCGCGTTCCCCGAGAAAACGGTCAACGATCAGGCCGTACGCATCGCCCCGACCTGCATCCACGACGACGACCGAGAGTTCGTCCGGTTCCGATCCGGACTCTCCTCGATCCAGCACTTCGCGCGCGGTCACCAGCCCGATCTGTCGATCGTTCAAGCGAAAATGCGGTCGGCCCTGCAGCAGGTTGATCTGCATCCGCTGCAATCTCATTGTCTTGGAGATGGCGGCGAGTGGAAACGCATAGGGCTCCCCATCGACTTCGACGAGTAGTGTGCGCAGGACTGACAACGTCAGCGGCAGCTGCAGTTGAAACCGGGTTCCACGACCAAATTCCGAGGAAACGCTCGTGATTCCGCGGACCTCTTTCGTCATCGCCTGCACCGCATCGAGGCCCACACCACGGCCGGACACGTCGGTAAGGCCCGCTTTCATCGAAAAGCCTGGCAGAAACAGGAATGCGAGCAATTCGGTTTCGCTGAGTGTGTCAGCACTTTCCCTGGTCGCAAGCTGTCGGGCGATGACAGCCTCGCGCAGCTTCGAGAGCTCGATCCCCCTGCCGTCGTCCACCACGGCTATCTGCAGCAGCCCGGCATTGTGCCTCGCTTCGAGCCTGATCAGCCCCTCTTCGGGTTTCCCCATCGCGAGGCGCTCCTCAGGCGGTTCAAGCCCATGGTCTACAGCGTTGCGCAAAAGATGCCCCAAGGGGGCATCGAGCTGCTCGAGGATATCGCGGTCGATGCCGGTCGAGCCGCCTACGATCTCCAGTCGCGCCCGCTTGCCAAGGGTACGACCGAGGTCGCGGACCGTTCTTGCGTAGTGTCTCACGCCGTCCTCGAAAGGCCGCATCCGGCTCGCCAACGTTTCGTCGTACAATCTGTTGGCAAGATCGGTCGCTTTCCGATCCACTGAATCCAATTCATCGAGACGCTCCGCCAGGAACGCTTGGCTCAACCGAAGCTTTCGCTGCGCTTCAGCCAGCGCCTCCACCACCGGCGCATTATTTGAAACCGGCGGCAGCACTGCATGAAGATTGTCGAACGCACTTGCGAGGTCCGATTGAAGTCGCTTCAGCCTTAGCAGCCCGTCAGCGAATGGCCTGAGCCGCCGAGCTTCCATCAGCGACTCGCCAGCCAACCCGAGCAATCGGTTCAGGCTGTCTGCCGTCACCCGAACCATTCTATCAGAGCCGATGCTGCCGTGGGCTTGCGGTACCGCCCCAACGAGGAGATTCGCTGAAGAGGTCGACGCCAGTTGCTCCTGGGCATGATCTGGAGTTGCGAAATCAGCTGCAAAATCTTGGGCCCCGGGCTTCGCCTCGGGGGGCGACAATTCCTCAAACTTCGCGAGAAAGCTTTCGATTTCTGAGTTGGCGCGCTCGCTCGATGATCCCGATGCGATCAATTTCAAAAGGTCACAGCCTTGCAGGAGCGCATCTATATGCTCCCGTCCCACTCTCAGATGCCCACGTTGCGCGGCGACCAGGCAATCTTCCATCGCATTTGCAACTTTGACCGCGGGCATCAGGTCGATGATGCGGGCAGCTCCCTTCAGGGAATGTGCGGCACGCATGCATGCTTCCAAGGCATCGGCGGCGACAGGATTGCGTTCCAGTGCCAGAAGCCCAGACGTTAGTGCCTGCGACTGCGTCTCCAGTTCGGCCTGGAAGAGGCTGAGCATCGAGACCTGGCTGAAGTCCTCATCTGTCATGCCATGCTCCGATCCAGCATCGTGAGCAGTTGTCCTGGGTCGAGACAACCAACGGCCCGTCCCTGCCAGGGCAGAACGGCAACAGTAGCCGCAGACAGCGCCTTGTCGATCGTGGCTGGCACAGCGAGAGTGTCGCGTGCCCGATAGCGATGTAAGCCGTGGATCTCATCAACCGTAAAGGCAACCCGCTTGTCGCGCTCGCCCACAACAACCAGGCGGCGAAATACCTTGGTTCGCGTGCTTTGCTCCCCCTCCTTGCGCTCGTCTATCCCGAGCAATTCAGCCAGGGACAGGCAAACGAGCAATTCACCACGGACATTCGCAATACCGAGCAGTGCACGGTTTCTGCGATGTGGAAGTGAATGAACGCGACGAGATTCAGCCACTTCATGAAAAATACCGACCGGAAGTGCCATCCATTCTTCCCCCAAACGGAAGAGAACAGCCGTCTGCAGCGCCTCGCCGTCGGCCGGATCGATCCCTGCTCGACCAGCGTTACCAGGCCATTCGTCGCGATATACCGAGGGAGCCGCACGGTCGAGGAGGTGTCGTGCAATCTTCTTATAGGTCGGGCAATTCCGGCAGTGGAGATGCTGCTCCAGCAGCGGACATGACTTGTCACCCCGTACGCCTATTTGCCGCCAGCAGTCGTCGATTTCAATCTGCTCCAACGGCTGAGCGATCCCTGTCGAAGCCGCCATCAGCTGCCGCTCCTTTTCTGGACCCGGCCTAGCCGGCCAGCCAGGGCCTCGGCGCCGTTATGGTCGCCTTGCTTGCGAAGCAGCAAAGCCAGATGGATGAGAGCTTCTCGATGATTTGGCGCGAGATAGAGCGCCTTGCGATAGCTTTGCGCGGCTTGGGGTGCTGCGCCATCCGCATCCTGGACGAGGCCCAGCAAGTAGAAGATTTGCGCGGAAGGACCAAATTCCTTGAGATGCGCCAGGGCGACCTCCTGTGCCTCCTTTACCCGTCCTGCATTGGCGATCCGTTCAACCGCGATGAGGCTTTCCGAGGCCTGTGCAAGCGGCTTGGCCGGCGCCTGTCCACGGGCTTCATTGCCAATTGTCGGTCGGGGCCGAAGAAGAGGCTTGCTCTTGTTGACCTTCGGGGTTGGCGTCGGCACCGGGATGGCGGCCGAAACTGTCGGCGCCGTGGTCTTGACGGGCTCCGATTTCAGGAAGGCAAAGGCCAATGGCCATTCAGCGGAAATAAAGCCATGCAACCTTGGAAGAGCTGCTTCCGCCGGACCGACCAGGAGGAGTCCGTCTTTGGCCAGTAGGTCCTTCAGGCAGATCAACGCGCGATCCTGCAGCTCTCGATTGAAATAGATCAGCAGATTGCGGAAAAGCACGATGTCATAGACTTCTTGCCTGAAAGACGCGCGAGAGCCGAACAGGTTTCCTACCCTGAACCGAACCTGTTTCAGCACCGCAGCTGTAGGACGCAACCCGCTCTCGGCCGCTTCGAAATAGCGATCCTTGAATTCGAGATGGCTGCCGCGAAACGAATTGCGCCCATAGATCGCGCGTTCAGCCGTCGCGATATTGCGGCTGCTGACGTCCACACCATCGATCTTGAACTCGTGCGCCTCAAAGCTGGCATCGAACATGGCCATGGCGACCGAGTAAGCCTCTTCGCCGGTTGAACATGGCAGGCTCAGGACTTTAATCGGCTGAGCACGCTTGTGCACGCGCGCGTGCCGCGCCAGCATCGTGAACGCTTCTCGGTCGCGAAAGAACCAGGTCTCCGGGATCACCACCGCATTGATCAACTCCTGCAACTCCTGTGAGGAACCGGTCAAGTGTTCCTTATAGGTCTGAGGGTTGGTTATCCGGCATGCTGCCATCCGATCTCTGACCGCCTGACGGACCACTGTCGGACCAACGCTGGCACTGTCCAGTCCGATGGTTTCCGTCAGGAGCTTTTCAATTGCGCCGGTCATTGATCACCCATTGCTGACTGGCGGAGCAATGCGGTACGTATCTCTTCCGAAAGCAGCGATGCCACTTTGACCCGCTGAATGATCTCCGAACCATCGGAAGCCACCGGCCCAAGATAGGGCGGGGTTCCTGGTTCAAGTCCGAACGGCGCGAAGTCGGCAGGGTCTCGCTCAAGCGTATCCGTCACCCGTTCCGCGATCAGTCCCAGCAGGCGCTGCTCGCCATCATGCGCGTGATAGCGCGTCACAACGATCCGGGTGCTCAATAGGCGCTCCGACGGCCGGCCAAGCGCAAGAAGAGTAACATCGATCAGCGGGATGGGTATTCCGTTGTAGCTGACCAGACCCACCACACCGGTTGGCGCACCCGGCAGGACCTTCACATCGAGACGAGGCAGCACCTCTTCAATTTGGTGGACATCGATCAAGTAGCGATCCGGACCCATGCTGAAGGCGAGAAATAGCATTGTCACCCCCTACTGCCGGCTCGCTACGCTCTCAGCTTGAACCTCGAAATGCTACTTCGCATGCCGCCTGAGACTTGATTGAGCTCGTCGATCGCGAGCGTCGATTGCTGAAGGGATTCGACTGTTTGCTGAGCTGCCTCACTCAGCTGCGTTAGCGTGTCGCTGATCTGCCCCGCGCCGGTCGCCTGCGCTTGCATGCCTTCATTGGCGACTTCGAAACGTGGCACCAGCCCCTGAACCTGCTGAATGATCTCGAAGAGTTGCCCGCCGACCTGCTGGATTTCCTGCATACCCCGGCGGACCTGCTCGGAAAACTTGTCCATGCCCATCACCCCGGCCGCGACTGCCGACTGGATGTCCTTGACCATCTGCTCGATATCGTATGTGGAGACAGCTGTCTGGTCCGCGAGCCTTCGGATTTCCGTCGCCACCACTGCAAAGCCCCGGCCATATTGGCCGGCCTTCTCAGCCTCTATGGAAGCGTTGAGCGACAAAAGGTTCGTCTGATCGGCCACTTTGGTGATGGTCGTCACCACCTGATTGATGCTGCCGGCTTTCTCGCTCAGGATCGCGAGTTTGGAATTGATCGCGCCGGCCGCTTCCATGACCTGCTGCATGGTTTCTTCCATACGGGTTAGCCCCGCTTGCCCTCCGCCGGCGACGGCAGCAGTTTGCTCGGCAACTGTCGAGACCTCGTTCATCGTGCGGACGAGCTCGTTTGACGTGGCGGAGATCTCCTTGGCTGTCGCGCGGATTTCTGTTGTGGTCGCTGCGATTTCAGTCGCAGTTGCCTGCTGTTGCTTGGAGGTGGCGGCGATCTCAGTTATCGATGTGCCGACCTGTATGCTGGACCTTTGAACCTGACCAATGAGGGTTGTGAGATCGTCCGCCATTGCGTTGAAGCCGTCGGCAAGCACGCTGAATTCGTCTCGGCGCCTCAGATCGAGGCGTTCGCTGAAGTCGCCTTGCCGCATCAATTGAACCGCGTTGACCAAACGAGTGAGCGGACCTGTAATGGCGCGAAACAGCTGGTAACCCAAAAGAAGGGCTAGTCCGAGGGCTATCAACAAGCCAACGCTCAAACCGACTTCGGCCGTTCTAACGATCGAGCTGATCCGCTGCGTCGCGCTGTTTGCCTCGCCTCTGTGATCCTCAACCATGGCCTGCAGAGCGGACTGCAACTTTACAAAGATCGGCTCTACGGTGTTCTTGATGGCCAGGCTTTCATTGGGAGTTTCACCTTTCGACAAGGCAGCCCGGCTTGTGTCCAGCACAGCAGTTTCAGCCAGACGAAATTGGTTGGCGAGTTCTTTGACGACTGCATAATTCTGCTTGTCGATGTCGGAGACGATTGTTGCTTCATAGTCGCCCATCGACCGCTGCACTTGGTCGCGATTGGTCGTGATCGCGCTTTCAAGCGTGCTTCTATCCGATGGGTTGTCCTGAAGGGCATATTCCTGAAGCAGACTATGGGCCGTCATCTGGCCCATCATGATCGCGGTGCTGTGATAGAGGTCTGGAAGGATGCCCTTCTCGACCTCAGTCGCCTCCTGCCCCGCCTGAAGAAACCAGGCGTACGCGATGACGGCGATCACGGACATGACCACCAGAACGGCAGCGAAACTGACGAGGATGCGGTGGCGTATTGTCAGACTCTTCATGGATCCGATTCACCAATGGGGGCATCGTGGGCTGCGCGACAAGCGCTCGTTCCGACGTGTTCGAAAAAGGTGCGTCGAAAAGCGGTAGTCTGACGCTGAATGGTTTCTTTTCCGTTCCATCACTAATGATGGCGATGCCGCTCGCCAGAAGTGACGGTCGAGGACACGTCTTCCGTCGGCGCACATCAGCCCGACATCCGCTGGGCGGCACGCCCGCGTCAAGGTGGGTGGATGACTGATTGTTACCGTCTCGTTGGACGTCGATGAGAAAGGTATTCAATGACGATGAAGCTCTCACCTCACGTCCAAGGCCCTGTCAGCGTTGGGCCTTTGAAGCAAACAACCTGGACAGCCCATAGGCAACAAGGCCTATGAACCTTGAAGGGGCACAAATATACGCTGGCCGCTGGTCGATCCAGGAAGTCCGGTGCACCGCCATCAGACTCGCCCAGCGTCGCATAACCCCGCCTACGTCATCGCATGGTCATGCTGGAGGCGCCCATCGGTCGCCGTCCGCCTATTCTGGAAGCCCGATGAACGGATTCTGATGCCGAATGCCGAGCGGCCTGAAATCCTTCTCGTTGTCCGTGAGCACGATCAGATCGTGTTGCATGCCTGTTGCAGCAATAGCGATGTCCTCGAAACCAGGTGAGATGCCAGCGGCCCGAGCGACTGTCATGAGTTGCCCAGTTATTGTTGCCGTTTCGAGGTCAAGAGGGAGGATGCGGCTACTGTAGTAGTGACGGATTTCTCCCCACCATTCAGCGAGCGCGCCCGCCTTCTTGGTGGCACCGGTTCGCTTGGCGTTCGCGATGCCGTCCTCGATCTCGGCCAAGGTGATTACGGAGAGCCAAAGGTCGGACGATCGCTCGACTATCCAGGCCGCTAGTTTCTCATCGGAGGGCGTCCTGCGTTTTGAAGGGGCAAGCAAGCTGACGACATTCGTGTCCAAAAGGTACAATGTCAGAACGCCGGATCGCGCAGAGCCCGTGCGGGCTTTCGGCTTCGCGCTGGCAGGTCAGCTTCCTCCAGGGGCGAGTTTGTGAGCAGCCAACCCAGCGACGGCACACGGGAAAGGCGTTCGTATTCCGAATAGCTGATTACGACAGCCTCTCTTTTGCCGTGACGGGTGACGACCGTCGGTGTGCCCGCAACCGCTTCGTCGACCACATGTGAGAACGTAGCCTTGACGTCTTTGAGCTGAATCTCTTTCATCATGATTGCTCCCGTGACTAAAGTGGTCATATAAATTATGGAGCGAGTTTTGGCAAGGAGTCAGGACGGATCGGTGCGCCTCCGGCGCTCGATCTGCCGCCAGTTGGCAGGCTGACATCTCACATCAGGGCTAATCCGGAAAACCGCGTCTTCCCCGTTGATCTGGAAAGTACGGCGATCGACCCCGACACAATCGCGATTAGCCAGCAACACGCAGCAGCCGACACCGCCGACGGCAGATAGAGCCTGTCAAGACTGGACTGGGCGGCAGCGAGCAGCGGCTCGACCTTCTGCCCGGCGACGCTCAATTCGAT
>NZ_RZQP01000174.1:0-13670 GCF_003998165.1 Mesorhizobium sp. M7A.F.Ca.US.007.01.2.1
ACCGCAGCGGCGGCCCGGGCGCGCTGCTGGTGCGGGCGGCCGAGGAGGAGACCGCACTCTCAGCCGGCGCCCTCGATCATGTCTCAGGCGATGGCCTCAAGGAACGGGTTACGTCGCGCCTGTCGCGCATCGAGGCGGCGGCGGCGCGGCGCATGTCACGCGGCACCGGCGTGCTGGCGACGATCGGCTCGACCGCGCCCTTCGTCGGCCTGTTCGGCACGGTCTGGGGCATCATGAACGCCTTCATCGGCATCTCGCAGGCGCAGACCACCAATCTCGCCGTGGTCGCGCCGGGCATCGCCGAAGCGCTGCTGGCCACCGCGATGGGCCTGGTCGCGGCCATACCGGCCGTCGTCATCTACAACGTCTTCGCCCGCTCGATAGCCGGCTATCGGCAGATCCTCGCCGATGCCTCGGCAGGGGTCGAACGACTGGTCAGCCGCGACCTCGACTTCCGCACCGTCGCGCCGGCCGCGCCACTGGCGGCGGAGTAGCGCCATGGGAAGCAGAATCCGACAGACCATGGATGACGATCTCGAGGAAAGCCACGAGATCAACGTCACCCCGTTCATCGATGTCATCCTGGTGTTGTTGATTATCTTCATGGTCGCGGCACCGCTGGCCACGGTGGATGTCAATGTCGACCTGCCGGGTTCGACCGCAACGCCCGCGCCGAGGCCCGAGACACCGCTGTTCCTGACGCTGAAGGACGATCTGACGCTGGCGATCGGCAATGACGGCGTGCCACGCCCGGCTTTCGCCGCGACGCTGGACGCCAAGACCAAGGGCGACAAGCAGACGCGCATCTTCCTGCGCGCCGACAAGGCGGTCGCCTATGGCGACCTGATGGAGGCGATGAACCTGTTGCGCGGTGCCGGCTATCTGAAGATCGCGCTGGTCGGCCTGGAGACGGCTCCCGCGTCCAATGCCCCCGCGCCCACAGCCACCCGTGCGGCGGCGCCATGACGCAAGCGGTCGCCGTGCCCTCGGTCCAGATGTCGCGCTTCGGCTGGCGCGACCTTGGCTTGTGGGCCGGTGCTGCCGCGCTGGTCCTCGGAGCCCATGTCGCGGTCGCCTATGCAGTGCAGAATCTCACCATGGTCACCGAAGCGGACGGCGGTCCGCCACCGGCCCAGGTGATCGAGATGGCGCCGATGGTGGTGATGCCGGCCGTACAAGAACAGGTCGCCGCGCTGGACGCGGTGACGCCAGATCAGACCGAACCGACACCGACGATCGAGCCGACACCTGAAGAACCGGTCGAAAAGGCGAAGCCGGTTGTCGAGCCACCGGAAGCGGTCGCGCCCGACGAGGCCGAACCCAACCGGACCGAAACGGCTGAACAGGCCGATCAGCCGCCGCCGGATGAGGTCATCCCGGATGTTGTCGAGGCTGTCACGCCAGACGTCGTCATTCCCTTGCCGCAGCCGAAACCGGTCGAAATTGTCAAAGACAAGAAACCGGTCGAGGCCAAGGCGAAAAAACCTGTCGAGAAGCCCAAGCCGCGGCTTAAGAAGGAGAAGGCGGCTCCGCCGAAGACGGCAACCGTCGCCAGCGCCGACGCACGGCCCGCGGCCAGGACCGCCGCGCCGAAGGCAGCGGAATCGACGTCGCGCTCCGGCGACTCCAGCAAATGGGACTCCCGTCTGGGCGCCTGGATCAAGCGGCACACGCGCTATCCCAGTTCTGCCAAGGCCCGAGGCGTGGAAGGCAGGCCGTATGTCGCCTTCACGGTCGACTCGTCCGGCCGGGTCCGGTCTGCCAGGCTCTCTCGTTCCTCAGGGGATGCGGATCTGGACCGTGCGGCGCTCGCCGTGCTGCAAGGCGCCACGGTGCCGGCACCGCCGCCGGAACTCGGTTCGCGTCTGAGCCGTACAGCGCCGTTCGTGTTCAGCCTGCGCAACTAGGACCGAATTTGATCGAAGCGGCCTGTCAGTAGGCCAGCGACAGGCTCAGGGCCTCGACCTGTTCGAGATAGAAACGGCATTTCGTGCGCAACAGCCCGAGGCTCGGGTCATCGGCGCCGTTGATTTCGATGGTCTGCATCATGAAGTCGAAATGGGCGTGGAAGGCGTCCACTGTACCCCAGAGACTGTCGGCCTGGCAGCTGTCGGCAATCGCCATCGAGACGAGTTGGCGGGCCTCGATCTGCGCGGCGTCAGGCGATGGCGGCCGCCTGACGATCAAGACGTCGAGCCGGCTGAAAATGCTTTCCCTGGCATCGACGCTTCTGATGTTGGCTATCATGTTCATGTGCAGGTCCCCCTTGGCATTCCAGACGCGCAATAGGTTCCGGTCTGAAATTGAAAAACTGGTGAGCAGAGCATTTTCAGCGGCGCCAATAAGCGCGTGGCGTTTTGGCGGGCGACATGCATCAAGCTGGCGCGACCGGATGCCGGTCCTGCGGGCAGGATGCAATCAGGGCCGGGATTGCGGTTGCATCGGAGGGGTGGCCTCTGATGATGTTGGCGACCTCGGCATCTGCCTGCTCGAACCAGTAGACCATGTCGGCGCGGCGCAGGTCCGTCGCGGCTTTCTTCAGCAGCGGCAGCAGGCTTTGCAATGCGCACAGCGTCTCCCAGCGGTTTGGCCGCGAGGTCGAGCCGGCCACCGCGCATGCTGACGATTGCATCTCGTTAGGCTCTCCGTGGCTGGGCGGCGCGATTGTCTTTTGCCTGCGCCTTGGGGTGCAGCGGGTTGCCGCTGAGCTGCGCGTGCCTGGCTGGCCGTGCGCCGCGAAGAACGTCGAAGGCCTCTGCATAGGCCATGCCCAGCAGATAGGAGATCATCGGAAAACGGCTTGCTTCGGCCATTTGCACGAGCTCATTGGTCATCGACGAAATATATTGAAGACTATCGATTTCCGACTGGCGTAAGGATTGATTTGGCACGTGCTGCTCCTGTCTCTGGTTATACCCTGGGAACGCGTTACTGGCCGAATACACATTGTTGGTCGACTAATTGATGGATTGGCCCGCGGTGGAGGGATCTCTTTCCGGGGTCGAGAGGGTCAAGGCATAGATCGGTGCGTCGGTGAGGCTGTCGAGACCAAGCAGCCGCTTGATCGCGGAATGACTGAGCGCGGCTGTCGGGCACGCCGACAGGCCATGATTGGTCGCCGCCAGCATGATGTTCTGGCCGATATGGCCGGCCTCGATCAGCACGACACGATAGGCGTTGGCGTCCTCATATTTCCACATCGTGCGGTCGAGCCTGGCGCAAAGCAGGATCAGGCACGGCATGGCGTCAGCCCACTCCTGTCCGCCGACCAGTTCGGAGATCTTCGGCAGATGGTTCGCGGAAATCCTGCCAAGGTCGTGGTCGGCGGCGGAATAGTGATAGACACCGGGTTCGAGGCCATCGACGCCGAGCGCGACCACATAGGCCTCATAGGGATTTCGCGCGCCGCCGGAAGGGGTCATGCCAAGCGGCAGGGTGCCGACGCAATTGGCGGTCTCACCGATGATGCCGAGCCCGGCGAACAGGCAATCGGAAAGCTGTTTGGCCGTGATGGTGGGCTGAGCCGCCGTGCGGTTGGTGCGGCGCCGCGCCATCAAGCCAAGAAGTTCGTTGTCTTCCAGTGCATTCGGCAGCTGGATGGCGCCGGCGGAATTCTTGAGCAGGAGGTCCGGCTGCGGCGTATGGCCGGCGCGTTCTATCTGCCGCTCTTCCGCTTGCTCGATGGTCATGTATTCGCTGTCCTGGACGCAGAAATGCATCAGCGCCGTCGGAAGCCCCCAACTCCATTGTCCCGAAAACTGTTCCTCCTGCTCGGCGAGAGGCGATCCGGCGGTGACCAGGGCGGAAAAATCGAGCAACCGGGGAACGACAGCTTTCAGCTCGGACTTCGACCAGCCATGGGCGCGGGCAATGTCCGCCGTCGATGCCCATTTGTCCCACGATGCGAGAAGGCCGACCATATCAGGGCTGCATTCAAATACGCTTCTGGTCAGGAAGTTGCATGCCGTGACCTTGTTCGGTCCAGGGTAGAAAACAAGCGTTTTCGAAGAGCGCATTTTCATGAAGCTGGATGCCATCTGCGGAGCCGAGGCGCCGACAAGCGAACCGCTCGTCGGCGCAGAACGGCTTCAGCGCTTGTTGTAGTGCATGCCCTGCGAAAAGAAGACGGTCTGCGTGCCGGCGGCAATCGTCAGCTTCGGAGTATTGGTCACTTTCTTGGCCATTTTTATCCCTTTCCTGACCCCAATCTGGGATCCGTTGAAGGACCCCCGGAACGGGATCCGCGCGAAGAAA
This sequence comes from Mesorhizobium sp. M7A.F.Ca.US.007.01.2.1, assembly GCF_003998165.1. NCBI lineage: Bacteria > Pseudomonadati > Pseudomonadota > Alphaproteobacteria > Hyphomicrobiales > Phyllobacteriaceae > Mesorhizobium > Mesorhizobium sp. M7A.F.Ca.US.007.01.2.1. The sequence continues at coordinate 4,255 of NZ_RZQP01000174.1, forward strand.
GGTAAGGTCGGAAGAGTTAATGGTTTGTTAAAATTATAGTAAAACCACGAGTCGAAGGCGGATGCGTGGATTATCTTTCTTGGTACCAAAGTGTAAAATATCGATTTTATTCAGATACAGAGTAGACAATCGTTGGCGTACGCTTTATCGGCGTACGCTTATTCTTAATTGGCGTAAGACACGGCGATCCGAGGGATTAGCCCAACCCGTCCCGGGTGAGGCTGACAACCAGTTGGTCGACGCCCGGATCGTCGAGACTGATGACATGCGCCATGCTGATGGCATCCCTTGCGTGGATGTTGGCAATGTCGCGCCGCATGATGACGGACACGAATGCCGGGCCGGCCTCCGTCAGAAGCATGGCCTTGCCCATCAGCACCGGTTCGGAGATGGGAGCCCATTGCACGGAGATCAGCGACGGCTCTCCGGTCTGGCGGCGATTGATGCCGCTGAAATAAATCCAGTTCAGCCGCGAGATCGCCACGCCATAGTGATTGCCGCGCGCTCGTGCCCAGGTCGATCCCCGGCGCTCCGACCACCCGGTGACCCGTCGAAAGGTGACCAGTTCGGCTTCGCGCCGCACGAAGGTCACCGAGCGCACCAGGAGGTCGAGGCGGCCCGGGATCGAGAAATAGGTGAAATAGGTGCCGCCCGCGATCGAAGGGCTGGGAGGGCGGATCATCTGGTTGAACAGGCTCTCGGACACCGGCGGCAGGCCGCGCATCACTGGCTCGGGTGTGCCGGGATCCTGGTACAGTTCCGCCTCGTCGATGCGAAAGTAGTCGCATATCAGCTTGGCTGTGGCCTTGTTGGGAACGGTCTGCCCTTGCAGGTAGCGTTCGAACTGGGTGCGATTGATGTGCAGCTCACGGCATACCGCGCTTACGGAGGCATGGTCCTTGCACAGCCGTCTAAGGTTTGCAGCGAGATTCTCGCGAATTGACACGTCTTTGCTTCCGCAGGCGGATTTTTCATTTCGACTCGAAATCCATATAGCGTCTCCGGTCGCCCCCGCCGAAACGCCTTGGCCACAACGCACAGAAAAAACTGATTTGGTAACGTCAATTTAGTGGGGCGGTTTGCAAAAAAAACGGAAACAATCGACGAGCGCTTCCGCCATAAGTCCAATTGACAAAAGTCTTGCCGGAGATTGCGAAAACAGACGGCGCGGCGCGCGGCCTTTTAGGCGCGCCGGCACGGCAAATGCCAGCCGTGGAGGCAAGCCCGGACGAGCGTCGCGGAGTGCATATGGCGCGGAGAGCGAGGAATTAATCCGCTGGTGGAGCTGAGGAGGATCGAACTCCTGACCTCGTCATTGCGAACGACGCGCTCTCCCAGCTGAGCTACAGCCCCGTCCAGCGGATGGGCGCATTTATCGGGCGCCGCGGTTTCCTGTCAAGGCGGAGGTTTGCCGAAATCCAGTGGCCTGGCAGCCGTACCGGCGCACCGTGGCAGGCGGCCCTTGCCGGTTTCGCGTGCAATGGCTACATGTCGGCAACAATTGGAGACCGGCATGCTCGCCCTCATTCAGACAATCGTCATGGCGCTCGACCTCTACTGGTGGATCATCATCGCATCGGCGATCTTTTCCTGGCTTTACGCCTTCAACGTCGTCAACTCGCGCAATCAGTTCGTCGGTTCCATCGGCAACATGCTCTATCGGCTGACCGAACCGGCGTTGCGGCCGATCCGCCGTTTCATGCCGGACCTTGGCGGCATCGACATCTCGCCGATCATCCTGCTTCTGATCCTGTTCTTCCTGCGGCAGTTCATATTGACCAGTGTGGCGCCTCTGGTCCTGTGAGGCCGATGATCGTATGAGCGCGCCGTTTCGCCTGCGCGATGATGGCGTCGAGCTGTTTGTCCGGCTGACGCCGAAGGCTGCGCTGGACAGGCTCGAAGGCATCGAGACCACGGCGGACGAGCGAAGCCATCTGAAAGCGCGCGTCCGCGCCGTGCCGGAAAACGGCGCCGCCAATCATGCGCTCGAAAAGCTGATTGCCAAGGCGATTGGCGTGCCGGGGTCCGCCGTCTCGGTTGTCGCCGGCGGCACCTCCCGGCTGAAAACCGTGCGCGTTTCTGGCGATCCGGCGATGTTGGCGACGAGCATCGAGGGGCTCGGCTCCTGATGCCTCGCAATGGGGTCAATCCCCCAGCGGCAAACGCGGATCGTCAACTTTCAACGTGTTGACGCTCTGCTTGATGCGGCGCAGATTTTCCAGAACCCTTGGTCCGCGCGTCTCGGCGACCGAGGTGACGATCATGTCGACGATCGACAGCAGCGCATAGCGCGACGATGTCGGCTTGTAGATATTGCCGTCTTCCAGCGACTGGAAATGGATGACCGTGTCGGCGACCTTGGCGAGCGCGGAGTCCGGCGGGGTGATGGCGATCGTCGTGGCGCCATATTGCTGGGCGACCTGCACCGCATCGATGACCGATCGTGCATAGCCGGAGACGGAGAAGGCGATCAGCGTGGTGTCGGGGGTGGCGACGGCGGCGTACATGCGCTGCAACTGTCCGTCGATTTGCGCCAGCACGGACACGCCAAGCCTGAACAGCCGGTTCTGCATTTCGGTCGCCATCATCGACGAAATGCCACCGGAGCCGATGCACAGCACATTGCCGGAAACCGCGATGCGTGCGGCGACGGCGACCAGCGTCGTCATGTCGAGGTTTTCGCTGGCGCGCTGGATGGCCGATATCGCCGCTTCGGTGATGGCGGAAGCGATGCGCTGTTCGCGGGCATCGCGGCTCAACGGCTCCGGCGACAGATACTGGCCGCCGATGGCGATGGCTTGCGCCAGATAGAATTTGAAGTCGCGCAGGCCCTCGCAGCCGAGGTTGCGGCAGAACCGCGTCACCGTCGGCTCGCTGACACCGACGCGCGCGGCAATTTCCGAAATCGCCGCCTTGGAAACGAAGTCGAGGTCTGCCAGCACGAAGCCGGCCAGCTTGCGATCCGACTTCGTTCCGTCCTGCGACATCAGCTGCAGGCGCGTGATGATGTCGGCCGGCGTCTTCATGCTGATATTTTCATAGAGGCAGGCCCGTCGCCTTGTCGAACAGATGGATGTTGCCGGGGTCGACCGAGACCGGCAGCAGGTCTCCCGGCCTGACCGGCACCCTGTCACGGAACACGGCGCGTACCGTATCAGCACCGATAGCGCCATAGACATGTGTTTCGGAGCCGGTGGGCTCGACGACATCCACCCTGATCGCCATCGCGTCGACAGCCTCGCCGATGACAAAATGCTCGGGGCGGATGCCGGCCTCCACCGCGCTGTCCGCCGGCACCTGTTTGCCGGCAAGCGCCAGCCGCCCGCCGCCGGCCGATTCGAACCAGGTTTTCTCAAGCGTCGTCTTGAGCGAACCCGAGACGAAACTCATCGACGGCGAGCCGAGGAAGGAAGCGACGAACTTGTTGGCCGGCCTGTCATAGAGCTCCAGCGGCGCCCCGACCTGCTGGATCCTGCCGCGGTCCATCACGACGATGCGATCGGCCATGGTCATAGCCTCGATCTGGTCGTGGGTGACGTAGACGATCGTCGATTTCAGCCGCTGGTGCAGAGCCTTGATCTCGACGCGCATCTGCACGCGCAGTTGCGCGTCGAGATTGGACAGCGGTTCGTCAAACAGGAACACAGACGGTTCGCGCACGATGGCGCGGCCCATGGCGACGCGCTGGCGCTGGCCGCCCGACAGCTGGCGGGGATAGCGGTCGAGATAGGAGAAGAGATTGAGGACCCCGGACGCCTTCTTGACCTTCTCATCGATTGCCGTGCGCGTCTCGCCGCGTATCTTCGGGCCGAAACCGATATTGTCCGATGCCTTCAGATGCGGAAACAGCGCATAGGACTGGAACACCATGGCGATGTTGCGCTGCTGCGGCGGTAGCGCGTTGGCGCGCACGCCGCCGATCAACAGATCGCCGGAAGTGATCGTCTCCAGGCCGGCGAGCATGCGCAGCAAGGTCGACTTGCCGCAGCCGGACGGGCCGACCAGGACGACGAACTCGCCGCTCTTGATATCGAGGCTGATGTTCTCGAGGATCTTGTGCTGCCCGAAGGATTTCGACAGGTCGCGGAACTCGACGTCGGTCATGCTCACGCTCCCAATATGTCGTCGATGAAGGGCAGGCAACCGGCGGTCAGTCCCGCGTCCACGGGCATCACCACGCCTGTTACTCCCGATGCGCGATCGGACGCAAGGAAAGCGACGGCTTCCGCCACTTCCGCAGCGTTGACGATGCGGCCGAGCGGATAGAGCCGCTGCAATTTGCCGAGGATTTCGGGATCCTTGGCAAGGCGGTGGTCCCAGGCGGCGGTGCGGATCGATCCGGGGCAGACGACATTGGCGCGCAGGCCGCTGCGGCCGAGCTCGACGGCGATCGCCTTGGCATAGGCGTTGATGCCGGCCTTGGCCGCGGCATAGGCGGGATTGCCGAAATGCGCGATGGCGTTGACCGAGGAGATGAAGACGACGCTGCCGGAGCCACGGCTGGCCATCGCCTTGACCAGCGGATCGGCGAAATTCATCACGCCGGTCAGGTTGAGGTCGAGTTCCTGCTCAATCCTGTCGGGGTTGAGCGCGGGGAGCGTCTCGGCGCGCGTCCAGCCGGCATTGTTGATGAGAATGTCGGGCACACCGTCCCGGTCGAGGATGGCGGCGATCGCCGTGGCTATCGACGCCTTGTCGAGAAGATCGAAGACGTGGCGGGCGGCAAAATACGGGCTCTTCAACGCCTCGCTCGACTGGTCGCAGCCTACGACCCTGGCGCCCCTTTGCGCCATCAGCGCCACGATGGCCGTGCCGAGGCCGCCGCCCGCACCCGTCACAACGACAGTTTTGCCCTCGAATTCGGCCCTGCCTTCGAGTTCCGTTTGCGAAACCACCGTGCTTCATCCTCCGGGATCTTCGACAGGTCGGATCAGGCCTAGTCCACAAAATGTAATTTTGCAACAGAATAATCTGCTTGCAAGCCTTCAAATCCTCGATAATGTAGGAAAGTCACATAAATCTTCTGCTTGGGTAACGAAGAGGCGCGCAGGCGCAAAAATCAAAATGGGAGAGTTCAAATGAGTCTTGCAAAATGGACTGTCGGCCTGATGGCCGGAATGAGCATGCTGGCAATTGCGGCGCAGGCGGATGCGGGCGAGGTGCGGGTCACCGTGGCCGAGTACAGCGCCAAGACTGGCCCTTATTTCGATAGCGTCAAGAAGGAATTCGAGGCGGCGAACCCTGGCATCACGGTCAAGTTCGAAGTGGTGCCGTGGGATGTGCTGCTGCAGAAGCTGACCACCGACATCACCGCCGGCACCAATGCCGATCTGTCGATCATTGGTACGCGCTGGCTGATCGACTTCGTCCAGCAGGATGTCGCCGAACCGCTCGACGGCTACATCAAGCCCGACTTCAAGGACCGCTTCATCGACACCTTCCTGTCGCCCTCGATCATGGATGGCAAGACCTACGGCCTGCCGATCGCTGCCTCGGCGCGCGCCATGTATTACAACAAGGAGCTGTTCGAGAAGGCCGGCATCGCCAAGCCACCGGCAAACTGGACCGAGTTGCAGGAAGATGCGCGCAAGATCAAGGCTCTGGGGTCCGGCACGTTCGGCTTCGGCCTGCAGGGCAAGGAGATCGAGACCGACGTCTATTACTACTATGCGATGTGGTCCTACGGCACGGAAATCCTCAACAAGGACGGCACTTCGGGCCTGAGCACGCCCGGCGCGCTTGAAGCCGCCAAACTCTACAAGTCGATGATCGACGAAGGCCTGACCGAACCCGGCGTCACCTCCAACAACCGCGAGGACGTGCAGAACCTGTTCAAGCAGGGCAAGGTCGGCATGATGATCACCGCACCCTTCCTGTCCAACCAGATCAAGGACGAGGCGCCGAACCTGAAATACGGCGTTGCGGCCATTCCCGCCGGACCGACCGGCGCGCGCGGCACCTATGGCGTCACCGATTCCATCATCATGTTCAAGAACTCCAAGAACAAGGACGAGGCCTGGAAGCTGCTCGATTTCCTGTTCACCACGGAGCAGCGTGCCAAGTTCACACAGGGCGAAGGCTTCCTGCCGGTGAACAAGGAAGAGGCCAAGATGGACTACTACGTCAACAATGCCGATCTGGCCGCGTTCACCGCTCTGCTGCCCGACGCCCGCTTCGCGCCGGTCATCCCGGGCTGGGAAGAGGTCGCCCAGATCACGTCGGACGCCATGCAGAAGATCTATCTCGGCGGCGACCCCGAGGCAGGCCTGAAGGACGCGGCGGCCAAGGCCAATGCGGTGCTGAAGAAGTAGGGGCAGTGCTGAAGGAATAGGGCGTATCTCCCTGCGCCCGTGGCGCGCCCCAGATTCAGGCGGGGCGCGCCACATCTTGCAGCCTCGAGCAGAAAGATAGTTCGTCGATGTCAACGCCGCCCAGCCAGGCTCCTTTCCTCTCCCACCGGAGGGGGAGAGGTGGCTCGGCGAAGCCGAGACGGAGTGGGGGAACCACCTGGCAGCCACCGCGAACGGATATAGGAAGAGCACCAGGCGCAAGCCTCGCCTTGCGCCCAAGGGGTCGACCCCCACTCCGTCGAGCTTCGCTCGACACCTCTCCCCCGATCGACGGGGGAGAGGAAAGGGGCCCTTCCGCAACTGCTGCGGAGAACGGACGAGCAGGTGAGGGCAGCGCCGACGGTTGCAAGGAATCCTGAAGCGGTGCCCTGAGAAGAACGAGGCCGGACCAAGTCAATCTGTTAAGCCAGCGAAATCCAATCTCCCCGCAACGCGGTACAAAGCCAGCCGATGCAAAATCGTTTCTTGCCCTATCTCCTGACCTTGCCCAGCCTGTTTCTGGCGGCGGTGGTCATCTTCTGGCCGGTCTGGGACCTGATCCAGATCTCGACGCATGACGTCAGCCGCTTCGGCCAGCTTCGTGACTTCAACGACTTCGCCAATTTCGCGGCACTCGCTGCCGATCCCGATTTCACGGCCGCGCTTTGGCGCACCGGCCAATGGACGGTGATGGTGGTCGGCGGCGCGCTTCTCTTGTCGATCCCGGTGGCGATGATCCTCAACACCGATTTCTATGGCCGCGGCATTGCCCGCGTCATCATCATGCTGCCCTGGGCGGTGTCGCTGACCATGACTGCGGTGGTCTGGCGCTGGGCGCTGAGCGGCGAAAGTGGCATGCTCAATTCGGCGCTGATCGGCCTCGGCCTCATCGATCACAACATCCAGTGGCTGGCGAGTGCCGAAACCGCCTTTCCGATGCAAGTGCTGATCGGCATCCTGGTGACGGTGCCGTTCACGACGACGATCTTCCTCGGCGGGCTGTCGTCGATCCCGGACGATCTCTACGAGGCGGCGGCGCTTGAAGGGGCGACGCCGCTGCAGCAGTTCCGCGAAATTACCTTTCCGCTCCTGAAACCGTTCATCAACATCGCCATCGTGCTCAACACCATCTACGTCTTCAATTCCTTCCCGATCATCTGGGTGATGACGCAGGGCGGGCCGGCCAACTCGACCGATATCCTGGTCACCCATCTCTACAAGCTGGCCTTCCGCATCGGCAAGCTGGGCGAAGCATCGGCGGTGTCGCTGGTGATGTTCGCCATCTTGCTGGTCTTCACCATGATCTATGTGCGGCTGGCGATGCGGGAGCAACGCGCATGACGAGCAAGCTCAAGCGTTCGATCATCGCCTGGCTGCTGCTGGCGCCGCTGATTGTGGTGACGCTCTTTCCCTTCGCGGTGATGTTCCTGACCGCAGTCAAGCCGAGACAGGAAGTGCTGTCGCCGACCTGGTGGCCGAGCGAATTCCGCTGGTCGAATTTTTCCGACATGTGGGTGGCGACGGGCTTCGGCCAGGCGCTGCTCAATTCGCTCTACGTGTCTGTGATCGCCACCATCGGCGCCATCCTGATCTCGGTTCCGGCGGCCTATGCGATGTCGCGCTTCCGCTTTGCCGGCTACGGCGCCTTGCGCCAGTTCCTGCTGATTTCGCAGATGATCTCGCCGATCGTGCTGGTGCTCGGCCTGTTCCGGCTGATGGCCGCCTGGGGCCTGGTCGAGAGCACGACGGCGCTCGGCTTCATCTACATGGCCTTCAACGTCGCCTTCACGGTGTGGATGCTGCAGAGCTATTTCGACACCATCCCCCGCGATCTCGAGGAAGCCGCCTGGATGGAGGGCGCCGGCCGTTGGCTGACCTTGCGCAAGGTGTTCCTGCCGCTCTGCCTGCCGGCGATCGCGGTGACGGCGATCTTCACCTTCATCAACGCCTGGAACGAGTTCGTCGTGGCGCTCACCATGCTGCGCAGCCAGGAAAGCTACACGCTGCCGATCCAGGTGTTTTCGCTGGTCGCCGGCCGCTACACCATCGAATGGCATCACGTCATGGCCGCGACGCTGCTGGCGACCTTGCCGGTGGCCATCCTGTTCATCTGGCTGCAGCGCTACCTCGTCAGAGGCCTGGCGCTCGGGGCGGTCAAATAGCGCCTATTCACGGACGGAGCTTTCATGCGCATTTTCACCGCCTCGCTGGCGACGGAAACCAACACCTTCTCGCCGGTGCCGACCGATAGGGCTTCGTTCGAGATGGCCTTCTATGCCGGGCCCGGCAAGCACCCGGAAACGCCGACGCTGTGCTCCTCGCCGATGGTGGCGCTACGCCGGCGTGCGGTGGCCGAAGGCCTCGATGTCATCGAAGGCACCGCCACCTGGGCCGAGCCGGGCGGCCTGGTGCAGCGGCAGACCTATGAGGCTTTGCGCGACGAGATTCTGGGCCAGCTCAAGGCGGCGCTGCCGGTCGATGCTGTCATCCTCGGCCTGCATGGCGCCATGGTGGCGCAAGGCTATGACGATTGCGAAGGCGATCTGCTCGAACGGGTTCGCGCGATGGTCGGGCCGGAGGTGGTGATCGCCGTGGAACTCGATCCGCACAGCCATCTGACACCGAAGCGCGTCGCGGCCTCCGACATTCTCGCCTATTTCCTCGAATTTCCGCACACCGATTTCTACGAGCGCGGCGAACATGTCATCGAGCTTGGCCTGGCAGCAGTGCGTGGTGAGATCAACCCTGTCATTTCGACCTTCGACTGCCGCATGATCCAGGTGCTGCCGACCAGCCGCGAGCCGATGCGGTCCTTCGTCGATCGCATCAAGGCGCTGCACGGCAAGGACGGCGTGCTGTCGGTCTCCGTCATCCACGGCTTCATGGCGGCCGATGTGCCCGAGATGGGCACGCGCATCCTGGTCGTCACCGACAATGACAAGGCCAAGGGCGACGCGCTGGCGGAACGGCTCGGGCGGGAACTCTACGCGCTGCGCGAAAAGACGGCGATGACGATGCTGAGCGCTGCCGACGGCATCGATCGGGCGCTGGCCGTGCGCACAGAACATCCGGGCAAGCCGGTGGTCA
>NZ_RZQP01000175.1:0-13355 GCF_003998165.1 Mesorhizobium sp. M7A.F.Ca.US.007.01.2.1
GCACCAGCACGGCGACGGCGGCCGAAGCCGGGACCGCGATCAACAAGCCGACGAAGCCGAACAGCGCGCCGAAGGCAAACAGCGAAAACATCAGCCATACCGGGTGCAGGCCGACGCTCTTGCCGACCAGCCGCGGCTGCAGGATGTTGCCCTCGATGAACTGGCCGATGAAGAAGACGACCGCGACCGCGACGATCATCGTCCAGTCCGGCCAGAACTGGACGAAGGCGACGCCCACGGCCAGCACCAGCCCGGTCAGCGAGCCGACATAGGGGATGAAGGAAATCAGCCCGGCGAACAGGCCGATGAGGATGCCGAAGTTCAGTCCGGTCAGCGTCAGCCCGGTGGCATACATGGCGCCCAGCACCAGGCACAGCGTGCCCTGGCCACGCACGAAGCCTGCCGTGGCGGTGTTGATGTCCCGTGCGATGGCGCGCACGGTCTGGACGTTGTCGCGTGGCACCCAGCCGTCGATGACCGCCACCATGCGGTCCCAGTCGAGCAGCATGTAGAAGGCGACCACCGGTGTCACCACGAACAGGCTGACCACAGAAACCAGCGCCATGCCGGAACTCCACAGCGAGGTGAAGACGGTGGTGACAAAACCGAAGCCGGAGGTCAGCAGCGAATTCAGCCCGTCGCGCAAGCTATTGGCGTTGACGCCGAACTTCTGCTCCAGCCATTTCGGATCGAACGAGGTGATCAGGCTTTGCAGCCGGGTCAGATATTCCGGCAATTTGCCGGCGAAATCGGCCATCTGCGTGGCCAGAACCGGAATGAGGATGACAAAGGCCAGGACCAGCACGATGAGGAAGGTGATGAGGATGACCACCGTCGCCATGAAACGCGACAGGCCGAGCCGCTGCAGCCGGTCGGCAACGGGATCGAGGAAATAGGCAAGCACCATGCCGGCGACGAAGGGCAGCAGGATGGCGCTGAAGACATAGAGGAAAAGCGCCAGCAGCGCGGCGCCGGCCAGCCAGAAGAAGATCTGGCGGCGAAAGGTCGCGGACGCGGCGATGTCGGCGGCCGCGGCCTCGATCGCCGCCGCTTCTGTCTCGGATGTCCGGAGTGGAGCCTTCGTCATGTCAGCTCATGTGCCTCAGCCAAGTCACGAGATAGGCTGCGGCCGAAGCCACGGTCAAGACCCCGGACAGCAATATGAGAACCGGCCTCAGCGGGTCGAGATGAACCGACAGGGCAAGTTCACCCAGCACAACCGCCGCCAGCACGATCTGGATGGCGGTGTTGGCCTTCGACACGAAAAGCGGTTTCATCTCGACCGGATGGGCCATGACGGCGGACAGCAGGACCGCGCAGACGATCAACGCGTCGCGCGACACCATGGTGACGACCAGCCACAGCGGCAATTGCCCGATGAGGCCCATGACCACGAACACCGAAACCAGCAGCAGCTTGTCGGCGATCGGATCGAGATAGGCGCCGAGCGTGGACTGCTGATTGAAACGGCGGGCGATGAAGCCATCGACGCCGTCCGAAATGCCGGCGACGAGGAACCCGGCAAAAGCCCAGTCCCAGCGCGCCTGCAGCATCGCCAGCACCACCGCCGGCACCAGGACAAGGCGCAGGATGGTGATCAGGTTGGGGATGGTCAAATGCCTGGCACCTCCTCTTGGTCGGAGATAGATGATGAAGATGGCGGGTGGCAACAAGGGAGGAGCTGCCGATCTCCCCGCACGGGAGCGGCCTTCAGCTTGGCTTTCGCCAATCACGAGCGCCTGTACGTGCGCGCTGTCCACGGTTTTGTAGGCCGAGATGGCCGTTATCCTTGCGGACAGAAACCGTTCATGCGAAGAGCCCGCGACAAGGAAAATTGCTGAACGGGCACCAGAAATGAGCAAGCGCGACGTGAACAAGCGCAAGAACGGGCTCACCTATGCCGAGGCCGGTGTCGATATCGATGCCGGCAATCTCATGGTCGAGAAGATCAAGCCGCTGGTGCGCGCGACGCGCCGGCCGGGCGCCGATGGCGAGATCGGCGGTTTCGGCGGCCTGTTCGACCTCAAGGCGGCCGGGTTTACCGATCCGGTGCTGGTGGCGGCCAATGACGGCGTCGGCACCAAGCTCAAGATCGCCATCGATGCCGGCAAGCACGACACGATCGGCATCGACCTCGTCGCCATGTGCGTCAACGACATCGTCGTGCAAGGTGCCGAACCGCTGTTCTTCCTCGACTATTTCGCCACCGGCAAGCTCGATCCCGATCAGGGTGCCGCGATCGTCGGCGGCATTGCCGAGGGCTGCCGCCAGGCCGGCTGCGCGCTGATCGGCGGCGAGACCGCCGAGATGCCCGGCATGTATCACGGCAACGACTACGACCTCGCCGGCTTTGCGGTGGGTGCCGCCGAACGCGGCCAATTGCTGCCCACCGATGACATTGTCGAAGGCGACGTGCTGCTGGGCCTGGCTTCCTCCGGCCTGCACTCGAACGGCTATTCGCTGGTGCGCCGCATCGTCGCCGTCAGCGGTCTGTCGTGGAGCGATCCGGCACCGTTCAACGACGAGGCCACTCTGGCCGAAGCACTGCTCGAGCCGACCCGCATCTACGTCAAGTCGATTCTCAAGGCGATCCGCAACACGCATGGTATCAAGGCGCTCGCCCACATCACCGGCGGCGGCTTCCCGGAAAACATTCCACGCGTGCTGCCCAAGGATTTTTCGGCCGAGCTCGACCTCGAGGCGATCGACGTTCCTCCCGTGTTTTCGTGGCTGGCCAAGACCGGCGGCGTGGCGCCGGAAGAAATGATGCGCACCTTCAATTGCGGCATCGGCATGATCCTGGCGGTCGCGTCCGGCCAGGCGGCGCAGGTCGCGGCCGTGCTACAGGAAGCCGGCGAGACGGTGACGCCGATCGGCCGCATCGTGCCGCGCCGCGACGCAGGCGTCATCTATCGGGGTTCGATCGGCCTATGAGCGCGCAGAGGAAACGCACCGTTGTCCTGATCTCGGGACGCGGCTCCAACATGACCGCGCTGATTGCCGCGGCCAGCGACCCGTCGTTCCCGGCCGAGATCGTCGGTGTCATTTCCGATAAGGCGGATGCCGCCGGGCTCGGCATCGCCAGGGCGCGCGGCATCGCCACGCAGGTCGTCTCACGTGCCGACCACGGCAGCAAGCAGGCGCATGACGCCGCCATCGACGCGGCCCTTACGGCCTTCAACGCCGAGATCGTGGCGCTGGCCGGCTATATGCGCATCCTCAGCCCCGGCTTCGTCCAGAAATGGCAGGGCCGCATGATCAATATCCACCCTGCCCTGCTGCCGGCCTTCAAGGGGCTCGACACCCATGCGCGCGCGCTGGCCGCCGGCATCCGCATCCATGGCTGCACCGTGCACTTCGTCACCTCCGAGATGGATGACGGCCCGATCATCGCACAGGCAGCCGTGCCGGTGATGGTCGGCGACACCGCCGATACATTGGCAGCCCGCGTGCTGAAGACCGAACACCGGCTCTATCCGCTGGCGCTGGGGCTGGTCGCCGAAGGCAAGGCGCGCATGGAGGCCGGCCGCACCGTGCTTGCCCACTTTGCCGACGATGCCGACAACGGCACCTCGGTGGTGATGGCCCCGGATCCGCTGCGCGAGGAAGCCGACCTCGAGCATCTGGCGCGCATCACGCCTTGAGCTTAGAGCGGCGATGAAACAGCTTCTCCTGCTTCGTCACGCCAAATCCAGCTGGGACGACCCTGATCTCGATAATTTCGACCGGCCCTTGGCCGAACGCGGAGTGAAGGCAGCCCGGTTGATGGGGCGCGAGCTTGCGGCGCGCGGCTGGCTGCCGGACCTGGCGCTGGTGTCGGCGGCGCTGCGCACCCGCGACACCTGGCGGCTGGTGGCGGCGGAATTGCCCGTCCCGCCCCAGGTCGCATTCCTCAAGGCGCTGTACGATGCTTCAGCGGCGGACATTCTGAGCCAGATTGGTCAAACCGACGCTTCAAGCGGCAGCTTGCTGGTAATTGGCCACAATCCGGGCCTGGAGCAGTTGGCCAGACAGCTTGCCGGGCCGGGGTCGGACGCCAAGGCGATCGCGAGACTTGAGGAAAAATTCCCGACGGCAGCCTTGGCCCGGGTGGTCTTCGAAGGCGATTGGTTCGGCGTATCCCCCGCCCGGCTGACACATTGCTTGCGGCCGAAGGACCTGGGCGGCTAGTGTCCATGGCAGGTGCGGCAGGTCAAGCCCGCCGCACACCCGCCTGAGCCGTCAGTTTCCCCAGTTGCCCTGGCCGGATTCCGGCTGGACCGAATCGGGCATCAGCGTGAGGTCGCGGTGCTTGACCTGCCTGTGGGTCGAAGCCGTGTAGCTGTGGTCGACATTGACCGCGTGCGAGGTGACGACCGGCTGATTGACATTGTCCGAACCATAGTTGTCGCTGCCGGCAAAAGCGGCACCAGTGGCAACGAGGATGGCGGCGGCGGTAAGAGCGATCCTGTTCATTCTATTTACTCCGGTATTCCTGATTCTGTCCGTCTAGTGGCGTGCCCCTGGGGAGGAAATTTCGCGTCGCTCGGACAGCCTCGATCTGGGTTTTTCGTGCGCCGACTTCCAATCACGAAGACGTTCCCTCACGCGCGGAATCGGGACCTCGAACGTCGGCCAAGGGATTGAGCTCACCCTGTTTTATCAATTTATCTCAGACGCTTATAAGGAGGGTGCCTGACGCATGATGCGGCGGTTCATCGAGCCAGCGCTCGCCATCCGTTCACGATTCGTCAACATAAATTGAACCAGCTGGTTCGATTTACGATCGGCGCTCCGACACCGATGCCGTCGGCCGAAATCCTGCTCATGCATAAAAAACAAGAGCGGCGGGCAAAGCCCACCGCTCTTTGTGGTCGCAGACTTCAGAAATCAACGACCCCAGATGCCCTGGCCCGACTGAGCCGGCACGTTGGCATTGGCATCACCCTGCGTCTTTACGGACTTCGGGATCGAGCCGGTGTGCGTGGTGTCGATGTCGGACACGGACTGGTTCGCAACAGGCTGGTTGGCATTGTAAGAGCCGTAGTTGTCGCTGCCGGCAAAAGCGGTGCCCGTGGCAACGAGGATGGCGGCGGCGGTGAGTGCGATCTTGGTCATTTCAATTACTCCTGAGTTCAAGGTTGGGTTGATATCGGCAGTCGCGATTAGCGGCCGAAGAGGTTGCGGTCAGCGCCCTGCGAAGCGGGGGCCCGGACGGTCTGCGTCGACTTGGAGATCGAAGCAGTGGCCGACTGGTCGACGGTGACGGCAGGCTGATTGGCGTTGGCCGAGCCATAATTGTCGCTGCCGGCAAAAGCAGTGCCCGTGGCAACGAGGATGGCGGCAGCGGCAAGAGCGATCTTGGTCATTTTAATTACTCCTGAGTTCAAGGTTGGGTCGATATCGGCAGTCGCGATTAGCGGCCGAAGAGGTTGCGGTCAGCGCCCTGCGAAGCGGGGGCCTGGACGGTCTGCGTCGACTTGGAGACCGAAGCGGTGATCGAATGGTCGACAGCGACGGCAGGCTGATTGGCGTTGGCCGAGCCATAATTGTCGCTGCCGGCAAAAGCAGTGCCCGTGGCAACGAGGATGGCGGCGGCGGTAAGAGCGATCTTGGTCATTTTAATTACTCCAGTATTTGTCATGTCCGTCTAGTGGCGTGCCCTTGGGAGGAATTTCGCGTCGCTCGGACCACCCCGAGATGGGCTCGCCCTGCCGCGGATTCCAATCACGAAGATGTTCCCCCGCGGCTCGAATCCAGGCCTTGAAATTTGACACAGGGTCTCGGCGGTCATAATTTAACTGTTTGAAATCAGACAGTTAATCGATAACGCCCATCACCAGGCGCGACCGCTCGCCAGGCCGGCGTTCACCATCTGCTATACAGTGCGTCAACAGAAATCGAACTGAACGGTTCGGTTTGAAACGATTGCGCACCATCTGAACTTCTGGATCTCCTCCATTTGCCTTGCGGTTGGATCGAGATTATCGCTTGTGCACGATCATCAATCGGGCGCGACTTGGCGGCGCCAGTTGAAGAAGTGGGCGGAAATCCGGGTGACCTGCACCCCAGGACAGCGATAGAAATGCGGTTGCTGCTTGTAGAAGACAATCGCGAGCTGGCGGATTGGCTGGGCAAGACCCTGCGTCAGGCGAACTATGTCGTCGACATCGTCCATGATGGCGAGGATGTCGAACACGCGCTCGCCGCTGGTGACCACGCGCTTGTCATCCTCGACCTTGCGCTGCCGCGCATGAGCGGGCTGGAGGTGCTGCGAATGTTGCGGACGCGCGGCAACCGGGTGCCGGTGATCGTGCTGACCGCAAACGCCAGTCTCGACGGCCGGGTCAAGGGCCTCAATGAGGGCGCCGACGACTATCTGGCCAAGCCCTTCCAGATCGAAGAGCTCGAAGCACGAATCCGCGCGCAATTGCGCCGTGCCAATGACCGCACCGCGCCGATCGTTGCCTGCGGTGATCTCGTCTTCGACACCAACACGCGGCTGTTTTCGCTTGCCGGCGAGGCGCTGGCGCTGACACCGCGCGAGCATGCCGTGCTTGAGCAATTGATGGTCAAGGCCGGACGCACGGTGAGCAAGGCGGCATTGTCGGCCGCGATCTACGATTTCGAGACCGACGCCGATCCCAGCGCCATCGAGATCTACGTGCACCGCGTGCGCAAGAAGCTCGAAGGGTCGCGGGTCCAGATCGCCACACTGCGTGGTCTCGGCTACCTCTTGCGCCAAGACGATTTGGCGCCGTGACGATCCTGGCGCCATGAGGATCAACAGCCTCCGCCTGCAATTGCTGGCATGGGTGGTGCTGCCGCTTGCCGGGCTCGCGACCATCAACCTGTGGACCAGCCAGCGCAACGCACTGGCGACCGCGGACCTGGTCACCGACCGGATGCTCGTCGGATCGGCGCGGGCGATTGCCGAGCAGGTCGCCATGGTCGACGGCGTGCTCGATGCCCCGGTGCCCCCGGCGGCGATCGAGATGTTCGACACCGGCGACCGCGACAGCGTCTACTATCGCGTCGAGACAGCCGGCGGGCGGCTGCTGACCGGATATCCCGACCTGCCCGAAGCGCCGCAGCATGCCAGTGTCGAGGCCGCCTACCGCGATCACCAGCTGCGGCTCCTGACCCTTGGCCATGCGGTGATCGGCGCCGGCAACGACTCGCCAATATCAGTCACCGTGGGCGTCACCCTTGCCGGCCATGACGCCATGGTCAAACAGCTTTGGTTCAGCGCCTTTGCCCAGCAACTGGCGCTGGTGGCGATTGCCGGCGTGTTCGTGCTGCTCGGCTTGCGTCGCGGCCTGGCGCCGTTGATCCGGCTGCGCGATGCGGTACGCTCGCCAAACCGCAGCGACCTTGACCCCGTCGAAGTGCCCGGTGCGCAAAGCGAGATCCGCCCGCTGATCGACGCCCTCAACGCCTACATGGAGCGCGTGCGGGCGCAGATGGCGGCGCAACGCCGCTTCATCGCCAATGCGGCGCACCAGCTGCGCACGCCCCTGGCGCTGCTGTCGACACAGGCAAGCTATGCGCTTCGCGAAAGTGCCGCCGATGCCCGCCAGGAGGCGCTGGTGGCGCTGCAGGCGAGTTCCGGCAAACTGGCGCGGCTGGCCGAACAGCTCTTGACCCTGTCACGCGCCGAGCCAGGCAGCCGGCGGCCGCGCGCCGACCGCATTGACCTGGCGGAAGCCGCCCGGCACGTGCTGGAAACCCTGGCGCCAACGGCCATCGATCGCAAAATAGATCTCGGCCTCGAGGAGGCTGGCCCCGTTCCGGTCATCGGCGACGGCACCATGCTGCGCGAGATGATCGTCAACCTCGTCGACAACGCGCTGCGCTACTCCCGGGCTGAGGGCAGTGTCACGGTGAAGCTGGCGGCCATCGACGGCGAAGCCGTGCTGACGGTCGCCGACGACGGGCCTGGCATTCCGGCGGACGAGCGAGACCATGTCTTCGAGCGCTTCTACCGTATTGCCGGTTCGACCGAGGAAGGCAGCGGGCTGGGACTCGCCATTGTACGCGAGGTCGTCGAAAATGCCGGCGGCCGCGTCACCCTTGGGGATGGCGCGGCCGGCGGTCTGTTGGTTGAGGTCAGGCTGCCGCTGGCCTGACCGGTCAGGCTGCCCCTGGTCTGACCGATCACGTTCCCTGCTCGTTGAACGGCGCCGGCCGCCACTTCACGACATAGTTCTCGAAGCGGGTGATGATGAACTCCACCACCAGCGCCATGACAGCCAGGATGATCATCGCGGCGAACACGCCATTGGCGTTGAAGGCGCCCTGCGCGGTCGAGATCAGCAGGCCCATGCCTTGCTTGGCGCCGAGGAACTCGCCGACCACCGCGCCGACCAGCGCGAAGCCGAAGCTGACATGCAGGCTGGCGAGTATCCAGCTCATCGCCGAAGGAATGATGACGGTGCGGGTGATCTGGAATGGCGAGGCGCCAAGGATCTGGGCATTGGCGATCATTGCCCTGTCGGCCTCGCGCACACCCTGGAAGGCGTTGGCGAAAACAACGAAGAACACCATCACCACGGCAAGCGCCACCTTGGACGCCATGCCGAGGCCGAGCGCGATGATGAACACCGAGCCGAGCACGACGCGCGGCACCGAATTGGCGATCTTGATGTAGATCGAAAAGACATCCGCCAACAGCCGATTGCGGCCGAGGATGATGCCGGCGGCGATGCCGCCAAGGGCACCGATGACAAAGCCGAGGAAGGTTTCCTCCAGCGTCACGTAGATCTGCAGCCAGAGTGGGCCTTGCGAGGTGCCTTCGGTGATCCACGACCAGATCTGCTGCCAGATGCCAGAAGGGCTGGCGAAGAAGAACGGGTCGATGATGTTGTAGTCGGCGCCGAGTTCCCACAGGCCAAGGAAGACGACCAGGATCGCCAGGCGCAAGGAGATGACAAGCGCGTGGCGGCGGCGCAGCCTTGCCCTCGCCCGGGCTTCGGCAACGGCGATGGAAGCATCGCGGACGGCGGCCTGGTTGGCGGTCGGAGAGATTGCGGTCATGCTGTTTCTCCTTTCAATGTCCGGTCTGCAAGGTCCGGCTCTGGCCGAGCTGCACTTCCTCGCGCAGATCGTTCCAGATCACCTTGGCGATCTCGACGAAGTTCGGGTCGTAGCGGATGTCGGCCATGACGCGCGGGCGCGGCAGGTCGATGCGGTAGACGCTCTTGACCGTGCCCGGCCCAGCGGTGAGCACATAGACCTTGTCGGCCAGCGCCACCGCCTCCTCTAGGTCGTGGGTGACGAAGACAACCGAGGATTTCTGCTCCGACCACAGATCCAGCAATTCGTCCTGCATGGCGGTGCGCGTCTGCATGTCGAGCGCGCTGAACGGCTCGTCCATCAAAAGGATCTTGGGCTGGTTGATGAAGGTCTGCGCCAGCGCGACGCGCTTGCGCATGCCGCCCGAAAGCTGGTGCGGATAGTGCTTCTCGAAGCGGCCGAGGCCGACGCGGGCGATCCAGTCGCGGGCGCGGTCGTAGGCCTGCGCCTTTGGCGTGCCGCGATAAAGTGGACCGGCGGCGACATTGTCGATGACACTGCGCCAGGGAAACAGCGCATCCGCCTGAAAGACAAAGCCGATGTCCCGGCTGATATCGGTGACCGGCGTGCCCATGACGCGGACATTGCCGGTCGTCGGCCGCAACAGGCCGGTGACCAGGTTGAGCGTCGTCGACTTGCCGCAGCCGGTCGGCCCGACGACGCAGGCGAACTCGCCGCGCGCCACGGTCATCGTGAAATCGCGGATCGCCGTCATCATGTGCCCGTCGGGCGTGACGAAACGCAAGGTCACATCATCGATGGCGATCGCGGCGTCGGCTTGTGGCGCGGCCTGAGACAGCTTCTCGGCCGCCATGGGTTGCACTTGCATGGCGCACTCCTGTCGCAATGGGGCAAGGGAGCCCGCGGCAGTGCCACGGATCTCCAGGTGTTCGGGAGGCCGCGCCGCTGCCTTCTTGATTCAAGCAGCCGGCGCAAGCCCTTGTTATTCAACGAGTGGTAGGCTGGCGCCGCTATTTGGCGGCGTCGACGAATTCGGTCGTGTAGGTCTTCGACAGGTCGATCTGCTTGCCTTGCAGGCTCTTCGAGAATGTCGAGAGAACCTCGAGCACGGTCGGCGGACCATCGGCCGGCATGCGGCCATCCGGCGTGAACATCGCCTTGCCGCCGGCCAGCCCCTGCACGTAAAGGTCCCGGTTGCCGGCATAATAATCCTTCGGCATCTTGTCGGCGATCTCTTCGGCCGAATGCGTGGCGATGAATTTCATCGTCTTGACGAAGGCGTTGGCGAGCTTCTGTGCCTCATCCTTGTGGCCTTCCAGCCAGGAGGACTGGACATAGAAGGACGCCGCCGGATAGTCGCCGCCCAGCGCTTCCTTGGTCTTTTCGGGCGTGCGCATGTCGACCAGGATGCTTGCCTCGCCGGTCTTGAGCAGTTTGGCGATGGTCGGCTCGGTGGTCATGCCGGCCTGGATCTGGTCCTGCTTGACGGCGGCGATGAAGGTGTTGCCGGCGCCGACCGGCAGCAGCGTGTAGTCGCCGGGCTTCAGGCCGCTGCGCACGGCAAGATACTGGGTCAGGAAATCGGTCGAGGAGCCGAGACCGGTGACGCCGAGCGTGGCGCCCTTGAAATCGGCGGGCGACTTGATCTCCGGGTGCTTGGCGGAGACCAGCTCGACCTCACCAGGCGCTTGGCTGAACTGGACGATCGACTGGATGTATTTGCCCTTCGACTGCAGGTCGACGGTGTGATCGTAGAAGCCGACAACGCCTTGGACGGCACCGGCCAGCAGTTCATTTTCGGCCTCGACCCCGGCGCGCGAGTTGAGCAGTTCGACATCGAGCCCCTGGTCCTTGAAGTAGCCGAGCTGCTGGGTGAGCACGGCAGGCAGATAGATCTGCTTTTCCATGCCGCCGACGATGATGGTGATTTTGTCGGCAGCCGAAGCCACCGTGGCGCTTGTGGCTGCAATAGCAAGGGTTAGCGCCGCTGTGCGCAGGGCGCACTTCGAGATGAAACCGGTCACGAAACTTCCTCCACTTGGGCGGCGCGCCATCCCGGCTGCGCCGCATTCCTCCTTACCGGCCGCTCCCGCACCGGTCACACGGCGAACGCCGTAATGACTTCATGGCACGCCCAAGCTTTCAGCTGGCTTTCAGTCGTTTTAACGGCCGTTGAAATGGAATCCGTTGTGGCTGCCGGTCACGGAGCGCCGAAACCGAGAACGTCGCGCATGTCGTATTCGCCGGGTTGGCGCCCCGCCACCCAGAGCGCGGCGGCAATAGCACCACGGGCGAACATGATGCGGTCGCCGGCCGCATGCGACAGGGTTACAAGTTCGCCCTCGGTGCAGAAGCTGACGCTGTGCTCTCCGACGATGCTGCCGCCACGCACCACCGCGAAGCCGATCTCACCGGGAGGCCGCGCGCCAATGGCGCCATCGCGTGCACGCCTTGCGACCGTCTCCAGATCGATGCCGCGTCCGCCGGCTGCGGCATGCCCCAGCATCAACGCCGTTCCCGATGGCGCATCGACCTTGTGGCGATGATGCGCCTCGACAATCTCCACGTCCCAGTCATCGGGGTCGAGTGCCCGCGCCGCCTGCTCGACCAGTCCGATCAGCATGTTGAGCCCGAGTGAAAAGCTGCCGGAGCGCACGATGGCAATCGTTTTCGCGGCGTCGGCGATCGCAGCCGATTGAGAAGCATCGAAGCCCGTAGAGCCTATGACCAGGGCCGGCCCGCCGCGCTCGGCGCAAATCCTGGCCAGGTCGACCGAGGCAGCCGGCGTGGTGAAGTCGATGACCACGTCGGCCACGGCAAGCGCCTCGTCGCGGCTCACCAGCCCTTCGCCGACACTGCCCGGCCGGTGAAAGCGGGCGGCGAGCGCCAGCCGCGCGTCGCCCTGCACGGCGTCCGCCATCTGACGGCCCATGCGGCCCAGCGCACCCGCGAGGGCTATCCTGACCGGTGGTTTCGACATAGAGCGCTATCCCGCGGCTATTTCCACATGCCGCGCATACGGGCGCCAATGTCGACGCGCACCTCCGGCCGGGCCGCCCTGCCCTGTGCTGCCTGTGCGCTCGGCCACGACACCTGCTGGAATGCGGCAAGGATCGAAGCCGGGATGAAACGGGTGCGCGAGGCATAGAGATGGCGGTCGCCGCGCGCCGCCTGGCCATGTGGAAAGAAACGCTGCGGCATGACCAGGTTGAGATTGTCCTTGGCCCGCGTCATTGCCACGTAGAGCAGCCGGCGCTCCTCCTCGATGTCTTCCTTGCTGCCGACGCCGAGATCGGCCGGGATGCAGCCGTCGACCGTGTTGAGCACGAAGACATTCTTCCATTCCTGGCCCTTGGCCGAATGGATGGTCGACAGGATGAGATAGTCCTCGTCGCGATGCGGCGGCCCAGCCTGGTCGCTGGTGGCGTCCGGCGGATCGAGCGTCAGTTCGGTCAGGAAGCGCTCGCGCGAGGCATAGCCCGAGCCTATCTGCTCGAGTTGCAACAGGTCGGCCCGGCGCGTCGTCGCGTCCTCGTGGATGCGCTCCAGATGCGGCTCATACCAAAGCCTGATCTGTTCGAGGTCGGCCGGCCATCTGGCGCCGGCGCGCAGGCCGGAATAGAGCGAGACGAAGCCAGGCCAGTCATCGGCAGCGCGTTGCGGCGGACGCCAGCCGGCCAGCCCCATGGCCTCGTCCAGCGCCGTCGTCATGGTCTCGACGATCTGCGCGGCGGCCGAAGGGCCGATGCCAGGCAAGAGTTGCAATACGCGAAAACCGGCGACCCGGTCGCGCGGATTTTCGGCAAAGCGCAGCACCGCCAGCACATCCTTGACATGGGCGGCATCGAGAAACTTCAGGCCTCCGAATTTG
Organism: Mesorhizobium sp. M7A.F.Ca.US.007.01.2.1; assembly: GCF_003998165.1. NCBI lineage: Bacteria > Pseudomonadati > Pseudomonadota > Alphaproteobacteria > Hyphomicrobiales > Phyllobacteriaceae > Mesorhizobium > Mesorhizobium sp. M7A.F.Ca.US.007.01.2.1. The sequence continues at coordinate 12,887 of NZ_RZQP01000175.1, forward strand.
ACGAAGGGAATGTTGCGCCGCGTCAGTTCGATCTCCAGCGGCCCGCTGTGATGCGAGGTGCGAAACAGCACCGCCTGGGATTTCAGCGCTGTGCCCGCCTCGCGCTCGGCCAGGATGGTGTCGCAGACGAAATTGGCCTGCTCGACTTCGTCGCGCACGGTCACCAGTTTTGGCCTGTCGCTGGATTTGCGCTCCGACCACAGGTTTTTGGTGAAGCGCTCCGAGGCTTCGCCGATCACCGCATTGGCGGCAGCAAGGATGGTCTCGGTCGAGCGGTAATTGCGCTCCAGCATCACCACGTCGGCGGCTTGCGCGAACTGATTGGGGAAGTCGAGGATGTTGCGAACCTCGGCGGCGCGGAACGAATAGATCGATTGCGCATCGTCGCCCACCACCGTCAGCCCGGCGCCGTCGGGTTTCAGCGCCATGAGGATCGAAGCCTGCAGGCGATTTGTGTCCTGGTATTCGT
>NZ_RZQP01000176.1:0-13325 GCF_003998165.1 Mesorhizobium sp. M7A.F.Ca.US.007.01.2.1
GTGCTGGTGGTCGGCCGTGAAGGCGTCGGCGGCATGATCCTCACCGCGGCAATTGCCTGGTATGGTTCCATGCGAATGAAACGCCAGCCGGCGGGGCTTGCACCGGGCAAACGCTCGACGGTGCGCACAGCGGCATTGGAAATGGAGCTCGATCACGATACCGGCGGCCTCGAAGGACTGGTCCTGGCTGGCCGCCACGAAGGCAAGATGCTTGGCGCGATGGGGCTGGTGGAATTGCAGCACCTCTACCGCGAACTCTCCGGTGATCCGGAGAGCCGGCAGTTGCTAGAGACGTATCTTGACGGCAGATTTCCCGTCTGGCGCAAAAACACTGAGACGAACGGTGGCGAAGGGCTGGGTGTTGCGCCAGGTCCGGGCGCCATGACTAAGGAGGAGGCCTACAAGGTCCTTGGTCTTGAAGCGGGGGCCGCCGCGGCGGATGTCCGCAAGGCGCACCGCCGCCTGATGCAGCGCCTGCACCCCGATGTCGGCGGCACGTCTTTCCTGGCGGCGCGGATTAACGAAGCCAAGGACGTCTTGCTCTCCAATCACAACTAGTCTCCTTCGACGCAGAATTTTTCCGGGAGATGATTTCCACGCCGTCCTACTGCTGGACGGCGTAGCACTCGATGTTCTTCTTCTTCAAAGCGGTGCAGGCCTTCCAGGCGGCGGTCTTCGAACCGAAGCCGCCGAAGCGGGCGCGATAGTAGGTGACGCCGTCCTTGTCGAAGGCGACGGTGAAGCCGGAGGCGTCGGCCAGCACCTTGGGCGCCTGCTTGGTGGTCTTGTCGAGGAAGGCCTGTGCCTCGGACTGCTTTGGCGACGAGGCGACCTGAATGGCCCAGCCCGACGGCACCGACGCCGTGTTGACCGGATCGACGGCCGCTGGTGTTGGCTCGGCATAGGCAGCGACGACCTGGGCCGTCGCGACCTGGGGGGCTGAAACGATGACGGTCTTGACCTTTCTGGTCTTGACGACGGGGGCTGCTTCTTCGGCCTGCGGGGTATCGTCTTCCGCGACCGTGGCGTCCTCGGCGACGGTGGCGTCGTCCTGCGCCACAACAGGCTTGTCATCGGGCGTCGGAGCGTCATGCTTGGGCAGGAGAACCTGGGCGAGGGCGGTGACCGGGTTGTTGCCGCCGGCCTTGGCCACCAGATCGCCACCGCCGCGAGTCGATGCCCTCGGCAGATAGGTGTTGATCAAGCTGGCCATCTGATTGTCGCGGCTGCGGCCGGAACTGCCGCCCATGACCACGCCGACGATGCGGCGATTGCCGTCGGAAACCGACGAGACGAGGTTGAAGCCGGAGGCGCGGGTGTAGCCCGTCTTGATGCCGTCGACACCCTTGATGCGTCCGAGCAGGCGATTGTGACCGTTGATGCGCTGACGCCCGTAGAGGAAGGAGCGCTGCGAGAAATAGCCGTAATATTGCGGAAAATGTTCGCGCAGCGCGATGCCGAGCGTCGCCATATCGCGCGCGGTGGTGAACTGGCCAGGGTCTGGCAGGCCATTGGCGTTGCGGAACACGGTGCCGTTCATGCCCAGCGCACGCGCCTTGGCGGTCATCATGCGGGCAAAAGTGGTTTCATTGCCGCCGAGCATTTCGCCGAGCGCGGTGGCCGAGTCATTCGCCGACTTGGTGACGATCGACAGGATCGCGGTCTCGACCGTGACCGAACCGCCCGGCTTCACGCCAAGTTTCGTCGGCGCCTCGGCGGAGGCCTTGGCGGAAAACACCACTGGCGTATTCCTGCTGATCTTGCCCTTCGCCATCGCTTCGAAGGTCAGGTACAGCGTCATCATCTTGGTCAGCGAAGCTGGATAGCGCCTGCCGTTGGCATCTGCGGAGTAAAGCACCTTGCCAGTCTTGGCATCCACGACGATGGCCGCCTGCTTGGCCGCCAGCGACGAGGCAACGTCTCCAAAAACGAATGTCATCGCCAAGGCGATGATCATCATCGTTTTGAGAGGGGAGGTGGATTTGGAAACGATGCCCAACAACGCCTTACGCACTGGTACTTCCCTTGGATTTCTTCGTTGCGTTGGAGGCGGCAAAGGGTCCTGCCTCGCTTCCGGCCAAGCTACCGGCGCAGCGTTACCAATCCGTTTATGGTAACCGCCGCGTTCACCATTTTCTTCGTGCTTGAAGCTCTCTTTATTCGATTTTTAGCCATTGGCTGCGCAGGCGGGTCCGCAAGCCCGCGAAATCTTGACTTTTGTGCGGCGCACAATATATTATCTTGCATTGCACAAGGGCGCCCCGAAGAAGGACGCCTCAACCGTCAAGGGAATCGTGAAATGACCCAGACCTATGAGGACTTCAGCAAATACGGCAAAGAGTTCGCCGACACCGGATTGAAGAGCTTCGCGTCGCTCTCCAAGGGCGCACAGGCGATTGCCACCGAGGCTGGTGAATACACCAAGAAGAGTTTTGAAACCGGCAGCGCCACTGTGGAGAAGCTGTTTTCAGCCAAGTCGCTGGAAAAGGCCATCGAGATCCAGTCGGACTATGCCAAGCAGTCCTATGAGGCTTTCGTCGCCGAGGCCACCAAGATTGGCGATCTCTATGCCGAACTCGCCAAGGAAGCCTACAAGCCATTCGAATCGATCGTTGCCAAGGCGAAGTAATTTCGGCCGGGCGAACTGATTTCGCCTGACGTGACCCAGATTCAGCCTTTTGACCCGAGAAAAAGCCCGGCCGTGGAAACGTGGCCGGGCTTTTTCGTGTCAATTTCCGTTCCAGAGCCTCGCGCCCCTTCACGATTGCGAAAATCGTCCAAGTTTGGTGACCTAGCCATATTGTCAGCTAACCAGAAGGGCTTAAAATCGTACATCGAACACCTACATGTCGAACTCGCATGGGGAATCGAAAGAGGCAGGAATACGTGACGATCGGTTTGACTGCCACGAGACGCGTGGTGCGAATGCAAGACGGCGACGGTAACGGCAATGGGGCCGGCCGTGGGACGGCCGTCATCACGCGCACCAAAACCAAGACCAAGAAGCCCAGCCTTTATCGGGTCCTCATCCTCAACGACGACTACACTCCGATGGAGTTCGTGGTTCACGTGCTGGAGCGTTTTTTCCAGAAGGATCGCGAAGCCGCCACACGCATCATGCTTCATGTTCACAATCATGGAGTGGGCGAGTGCGGGGTCTATACATTCGAGGTGGCCGAGACCAAAGTGTCCCAGGTCATGGATTTCGCCCGACAGAATCAGCATCCGCTGCAATGCGTGATGGAGAAGAAGTGAGGTAACATGCCGGCTTTCTCCCAAGGCCTGGAAAAGGCGCTTCACCAGGCGCTGACGCTCGCCAATGAGCGGCACCATGAATATGCAACCCTAGAACATCTGCTGCTCGCGCTCATCGACGACACCGAGGCGGCCGCCGTCATGCGCGCCTGCAATGTCGATCTCGATGAGCTCAAGCATACGGTTCTCACCTATATCGACACCGAGCTGGACAACCTCGTCACCGGCTACGACGAGGACTCCAAGCCGACGGCCGGTTTCCAGCGCGTCATCCAGCGCGCGGTGATCCATGTGCAGTCTTCTGGCCGCGAGGAAGTGTCGGGCGCCAACGTGCTCGTCGCTATCTTCGCCGAGCGCGAGAGCCATGCCGCCTATTTCCTGCAGGAACAGCAGATGACCCGCTACGATGCGGTCAACTACATCTCGCACGGCATTGCCAAGCGTCCGGGCGCGTCGGAGACACGCTCGCCGCGCGGCGCCGATGACGAGCAGGGCGGCCAGAACGGCGCCGAGCCGCAAGAGGAAGGCGGCAAGAAGAAGCAGCAGCAGGACGCGCTGACGGCCTATTGCGTCAATCTCAACAACAAGGCCAAGGCCGGCAAGATCGACCCGCTGATCGGCCGCGAGTCCGAGATCAACCGCACCATCCAGGTGCTGTGCCGCCGCTCCAAGAACAACCCGCTCTACGTCGGTGACCCCGGCGTCGGCAAGACGGCGATCGCCGAGGGCCTGGCCAAGCGCATCGTCGAGGGCGACGTTCCCGAAGTGCTGCACAATGCCACCATCTTCGCGCTCGACATGGGCACGCTGCTCGCCGGCACGCGCTATCGCGGTGATTTCGAGGAACGGCTGAAGCAGGTCGTCAAGGAGCTCGAGGATTATCCTGGCGCCGTGCTGTTCATCGACGAGATTCACACGGTGATCGGGGCAGGGGCGACTTCAGGCGGCGCCATGGATGCGTCCAACCTGTTGAAGCCGGCGCTGTCGTCGGGTGCGATCCGCTGCATCGGCTCGACCACCTACAAGGAATTCCGCCAGTTCTTCGAGAAGGACCGTGCCTTGGTGCGGCGCTTCCAGAAGATCGACGTCAACGAGCCGACCATCGAGGACGCGATCGAGATCATGAAGGGCCTCAAGCCCTATTATGAGGAGTTCCACAAGGTGAAGTTCACCAACGAGGCGATCAAGGCCTCGGTGGAACTGTCGGCACGCTACATCAACGACCGCAAGCTGCCGGACAAGGCGATCGACGTGATCGACGAGACCGGCGCCTCGCAGATGCTGGTGCCGGAAGCCAAGCGCAAGAAGACTATCGGCATCAAGGAGATCGAGGCGACGATCGCCACCATGGCCCGCATCCCGCCGAAGACGGTTTCGGCCGACGACGAGAAGGTGCTGCAGGGCCTCGATATCGAGCTGAAGCGAGTCGTCTATGGCCAGGACACTGCGATCACCGCACTGACCTCGGCGATCAAGCTGGCGCGTGCCGGCCTGCGCGAACCGGAGAAGCCGATCGGCTCCTACCTGTTCTCCGGCCCGACCGGCGTCGGCAAGACCGAAGTGGCCAAGCAGTTGGCCGCGTCGCTCGGCGTGGAGCTGATCCGCTTCGACATGTCGGAATATATGGAGCGCCACACCGTGTCGCGGCTGATCGGTGCTCCTCCCGGCTATGTCGGCTTCGACCAGGGCGGTCTTCTGACGGACGGCGTCGACCAGCATCCGCATTGCGTGCTGTTGCTGGACGAGGTCGAGAAGGCGCATCCGGACCTGTTCAACATCCTGTTGCAGGTTATGGACCATGGCAAGCTGACCGACCACAACGGCAAGCAGATCGACTTCCGCAATGTGATCCTGATCATGACCACCAATGCGGGCGCGTCGGATGCGCAGCGTGCGGCGATCGGCTTCGGCTCGACCAAGCGCGAAGGCGACGATGTCGAGGCGATCAACCGGCTGTTCACGCCGGAGTTCCGCAACCGTCTCGATGCGATCATCCCGTTCGGCTCGCTGCCGGTGCCGGTCATCCATCAGGTGGTGCAGAAGTTCGTCATGCAGCTCGAGGCCCAGCTTTCCGAGCGTGGCGTCACCTTCGACCTGTCGGCGGACGCGATCGCCTGGCTCGCCGACAAGGGCTATGATGAGCGCATGGGCGCGCGGCCGCTCGGTCGTGTGATCCAGGAGCACATCAAGAAGCCATTGGCCGACGAGGTGCTGTTCGGCAAGCTCAAGAAGGGCGGCACGGTGCGCGTCACCGTCGAGAAGAAGGAAACCGGCGAGACCGGCCTGAAGCTCGAATCGCTGGCCGACGAGGCGCCGGTGAAGCCGAAGAAGGAAGAGCCGGAAGAAACGCCGAAGTCCAGAAAGGCCGTGGTGAAAAAGCCGGCGGCCAAGAAGCTGGTGGCGCAGAAGCCCGAAGCCAAGGGCAAGGACGGCGGCAAGCGCAGCCTGGTGCCACAACTGCCCCGAAAGAACTGAGCTTACGAAAGTCAAGAAAGCCCCGGAGACGGGGCTTTTTTATTGGAGCGAGGGTAGGCATAATCGGCCAGATCATCATCCTGAACGGTGCGCCGCGATCGGAAAACAAGCATCGCCAAGGCTGTTCAGGAGTGCTTCGATAGCGTCTGGATCAATCTCGGTGTCGACGTTTGCGAGCAGGCCATGCCGCCGCGCTATCGACCCGGGATGGGATTGCGGCCCGGTGGCGCGCCTGTGGCAGGAAGAGGTGCACCGGCCCGGCGTGTACGATCTGGAAGTCGACACGTCGCTCCTGAGCCCTGGGCAATGCGCGGACACGCTCGCAGAGCAGCTTCGGCAAGGATCGTATCCAACAGCGTTTCGGAAATTGTCCAACCCATCCAGCGCCGCCCTTGAGGCGTTTTGACCGGCATGCCGCCGCAGGCGAGTTCGTCCAGATCGGCGAATTTACATCCCGCAAAGGGCCGGCGATTGCATGGTGGAGCTCTCAGCGGCCGCGCTGTCCGACTCGAAACGGGTCAGCAAATATCCGCACGCCTTCCAGATCGCGACCATCAGGGATGCGCCCGCATAGCCATCCACGGCATAGTGCCAGCCAAGCACGACGGATCCGACCATAATGACGCCCGCGAATAACCACATCACAACACCGGCCAGCCGAGACCGCCGCGTTGCATAGAGAGCGAACAGCATCGCCATCGCAACGTGCAGGGATGGGAAGGCGGATATACCGACGCTGCCGGTAGTTGCGCCGGTGTAGCCACCCCACAGCATATCCTGCGTGTTGAGCGCCCAGATTGGATAGATGCGATCGGCGGTGGCGAGTGCTTGCATGAGGGCGTGAAAGTCGTTGCCGAACCCCAATCGCTCGTAAAAGCAAGGGCCAGCCGACGACAGGCCCATCGCGAGGAAGAAGCCACCCAGCGTCCACACCGTCATGAAGCTCATCAGGAACTGGTGACGCAGCTTCGTATCCTTGCGTGCGATGCACACGGTGAAAACCGCGGTAATGAGCACGACGAACCAGAAATTGTAAGCGATGTTGATGATCTTCAATGCAAGCGGCGACTGGACGATAAACCACAACCATTCGTGCGGGGCTCGACCGAAATGCAGGATGCGGTCGGCCTGAGCCAATGCCTTGTCCCATGCAAACGGAGAGAGGATTGCAATGGCTCCCTTCAACACACCGATCGCGGATATGAAGGCAAGACCCGCACCCAGGCCATTCAGGCTGTTGGCAATGCGTTCGGCGTCGCCAAAGAATCTACCCAGTGACTTGAGGAAGGTGTGCAGCGGTTCGGTATCCCGCTGGACCAGCGCAAGATGGAGAAGCGTCCCAAGTGCAAAGGCTGAGCCGCAAATCCAGAAGGCGATGAAAAGATACTCAGCGTATTCCTCCAGAACGCCGAAATCCGGCATGTTTCCAGTGTGCCACCCGACTGCGCTTGCCAGAAGCAGCGCAGCGGCAGCCATAGCGTGCAGCAGCCGGTGTCGCCAAAAGGCATCCGCCAAGATGCCAAGAAAAGCACGCTCGACAATTGCCCCCGCCAGTGGGGCCGATGCCGCAACCGAATGTTCCATGGTTTGAAGCCCCACAGCTCGCCACGCGTTAGCATTTTACCGTGAGATGGTTCGATATTTCCTAATCAGACGATTAGAGTTGCAAACGGTTGAGTCGGCACTGGGCACGGCCGGGCATTAGAATCGGCTTCTGGACTGAACGGCGCTTGTTAGTCCGATATTCTCGACCAGGTCCACCACATCATTGGCGGACCTCCCGCTCTCAATTTTTGAGTGCAGTCCGTATCTTTTCGGCGTTCCCGACCAGAATCTCCGGCTTCTCCATCTCGCCCGTGTGCGGCTTCAGCGGGATGCCGTCGAAGCGCGGAATGACATGCACATGCAGATGATAGACGGTCTGCCCCGAGGCCGGCTCATTGAACTGCATGACGGTGACGCCATCGGCGCCGAAGGCCTTTTTCACCGCCAGCGCCACTTTCTGAACGGCGCTCAAGAGATGGCCGAAAATTGACGGATCGGCATCGAGAAGGTTGCGCGACGGCGCTTTCGGCACCACCAGCGTATGGCCGGGCCCCTGCGGCATCACATCCATGAAGGCGATGACCGCGTCATCCTCGTAGACACGGTGCGAGGGAATTTCGCCGCGCAGGATCTTGGCGAAAATGTTGTCGGTATCGTAGGCGGCCTCGGTCATGGCGAACGCTCCGGATTGTGCCTTCGTGTAGCGAAGGCGTCGAAATTCGGCAAGATAATCGTCGCCCCCCCAGCCGGCCAACCGGGGCTACTCCTCGAGATCCTTGCGGAACGGGGTATGCTCTTCCAGATATTCGCTCATCCGCTCCACCTCCTGCCGTTCGCGCCGAAGATAGTCGGCGACGGCGTTGCGCAGGCCTGGGTGCGCAATGTAGTGCGCGGAATGCATGGTCACCGGCCGGTAGCCGCGCGCCAGCTTGTGCTCGCCCTGCGCTCCCGCCTCGACCACCTTGAGCTTGCGCTCGATGGCGAAGTCGATCGCCTGGTGATAGCAGACCTCGAAATGCAGGAAGGGATGGTCCTCGATGCAGCCCCAGTTGCGGCCATAAAGTGCATCCGAACCGATGAAATTGATCGCGCCGGCGATATAGCGCCCGTTGCGCCTAGCCATCACCAGGAGGATGTCGTCGGCCATGCGCTCGCCGATCATCGAGAAGAATTGACGATTGAGATAGGGCCGGCCCCATTTGCGACTGCCGGTGTCCATGTAGAAGGCGAAGAAATCGTCCCAGGCTTTCTCCGTGAGGTCCTTGCCGGTCAGCCGGTCGATTGAGATGCCTGGGGCAAGCGCTTCGCGCCTTTCCTTTTTCATCGCCTTTCGCTTGCGCGAGGCAAGGGTGGCGAGGAAGTCGTCATAGGTTGAAAAGCCTTCGTTGAAGAAATGGAATTGCTGGTCGGTGCGGTGCAGGAAACCGGCTGCTTCCAGCACCTCCACATCGCTCTCTTGCGCGAAAGTGACATGTGCGGAAGAGACACCGAGCTTTTGGGTCACCGCCTTCAGGCCCGCCGCGAGACCGGCCTTCACCTTGGCACTGTCCTCGCCCCTGGTGACCAGCAGGCGAGGGCCGGTGACCGGGGAGAACGGCACGGCACTTTGCAGTTTGGGATAGTAGCGGCCACCGGCGCGTTCGAACGCATCCGACCAGCCATGGTCGAACACATATTCGCCCTGGCTGTGCGATTTGAGATAACAGGGCACCGCGCCCAGCAATCTGCCCCGCCCATCCTCCAGCCTGAGATGGTGGCCCTGCCAACCAGTGCGGCGCACGGCGCATCCGGAATCCTCAAGGGCGCTCAGGAAAGCGAATGAAACCAAAGGATTGTAGCTGGTTTCTAAATCGCCGCGCGCAGTTCCCGCAAAGCCATTCCATTCATCACAGGTGAAGGCGCCGATGCCGGCGGCGACGCGGATCGAATAGTCCGCATTGGCCGTTTGTCCGTCACCCTCGTCGCCCTGATCCATGAGGCTTATTTAAGCTCCGTCCGGCCTGGTGCAAGTCACGTTTCAGACACTCAGGCGACTTTGACCAGATCGGGTTCGAACCCTTCGAACGTCATCTGATCGGCATATCTGAAGGTCAGGTCGACCGCCGGCTGGTCATGCACCGTCCAGGTGATAACAGGCATTTTCAGCCTTTCACGCACGAAGCTGACAAATGGGTTTGGCAGGTCGCCGGCGGCGTAGGAGGTGAAGGCGATCTCATGCGCCAGCATGGCGAAATGCGCCTCGATCAACCCGACGTCCTTGCCGTAGGCGGTGAGACCCCCTGGGATACCCGGCGCGTCCTTTGGAAAATCGCGGACCAGCCAATGGTCGAACGACATGATCGCCGCCTTGCCCTTGTAGCGCTTGAGCATCTTGCCGACGCTTGCCACCAGGCCTTCGTCATAGCCGGGCGTGCCTTTCAGCTCGACGACCAGTGGCACGCGGCCATCGACCAGGTCGAGCGCTTCCTGCAGCGTCGGCACATGGTCCGCCGTGCCACCGACCCTGAGCGCCGCGAGTTCAGCTGCGGTACGCTGCCAGACGAAACCATCCTGGCCGGTCAGGCGCTTGAGATCGCCGTCATGGATGATGACGGGAACGCGGTCGGACGACAGGTGCACGTCGCATTCGATGGCGTAGCCGCGTTCGGCGGCTGCGGCAAAGGCCGACAGCGTGTTTTCCCAGCGCGTCTTGTTCATGTCGTGGAAGCCGCGGTGGGCAACGGGCCGGGCGGTCAGCCAGGATAGGTCGGTCATATCTGTACCCTGGCTCATGCGACTTCGAAGATGGCTTCGATTTCCACTGCGGCATTAAGCGGCAGGCAGGCCGTGCCGACGGCGGAGCGTGCATGCTTGCCGCGCTCGCCAAGGGCGGCGACCAGGAAATCGGAGGCGCCGTTGGCAACCAGATGCTGCTCGACGAACTCGGGTGACGAGGCGACGAAAACGGTGATCTTCACCAGACGGCTGATCTTCTCGAGGTCGCCGAGTGCTGCCTTGGCCTGCGCCAGGATGTTGATCGCGCAGTATTTTGCCGCGTCCTTGCCGCCTGCCGTGTCGACGTCGCGGCCGAGCAGCCCGCTCGCCTGCAGCTTGCCGTCCTTGAGCGGCAATTGCCCGGCAGTGAACAGCAAATTGCCGGTCCTGCAATAGGGCACGTAGTTGGCGGCGGGCGCGGCGGCGACGGGAAGCGTCACGCCCAGATCGCTTAGCCGCTTTTCGATTGTTTCACTCATGGTATTTCCCTATTGCTTGGTGACGCCGCGCCGGCCGGGCCGAAATTGCTATTTTTGCCTCGCTTCCGCCACGACTTTTTTTAAGCTGGACCATCTTTCCCTGCGGCCTGCCATCAGTCGCGACGATCGGAGTACCTCATGCGCGCAACGCGCCTCGCATTCCATGCCGTCCTGTTGTCGGGGATATTCTCGATAGGCCCTGTCTTCGCAGCGCCGGCACTGCAAGCCCACCGCGCCGTCTACGATCTTACCCTGAAAAAGGCTTCCGATCAGTCCGGCATCACGGGCATATCCGGCCGCATGGTCTATGAGTTCAATGGCTCGGCCTGTGAAGGCTATACGGTGAAATTCCGATTCGTCACCCAGATCGTCACCGCCGACAACACCAGGTTGACCGACCAGCAGACGACCACTTTCGAGGATGCCGAGGGCAAGACCTTTTCGTTCGTGACAAAGTCCTTCGTCGACCAGAATCTCGACAAGGAGGTCAAGGGCATCGCCACGAAAGAGACCAAGGGCCTCAAGGTCGACATCGACAAGCCTGAAAAGAACAGCGTCGAGCTCGCGACAACCCAATTCCCGACCCAGCATCTGGTCGAACTGATCGGCAAGGCCGAAAAGGGCGAGAATTTTTACGAAACCAACCTGTTCGACGGTTCCGAAGACGCCAACAAGGTGATGACCACCACCGTCGTTGTCGGCAAGAAAACCGATGCCGACAAGGCCGACCCGGAAGCTTCGGCACTGGCAAAGCTCGCCACCGACAAATACTGGCCGGTCGACATCGCCTATTTCGACGACACCAACAAGACCGGCGAAGAGGTTCCGGAATACCGTATCAGCTTCAAGCTGCATGAGAACGGCATCACCCGCGATCTCGTCATGGACTATGGCGACTTCTCGATGACCGGCAAGCTGGTCAACCTGTCGCTGTTCGACCAGACGAAACCTTGTCCCGCCAAATAATGCCTGTTTAGGCAGCTGATTTGCCACGGCACGGCGTGGTCGTAACGAACGACTTGAACGTGCCGCAATCGTCTCTCAACCTCTTCCAGCGTCCAGGCGCGAGGGGGATCAGCTTGAGCAGGATCGATACGTTCGTCGCGCCGCGGCCCAACCCGGCACTGATCAGGGCCATGACATCCGTCAACCGGATCGTCATGCTGCGCGGCATTCCCGGGTTTCGGGATCTGTTGCCGTTCAATCGCCTGGCCGGTCTGCGCGGCGTCTCAAATGTCCGCCATATCGACTTTCCCGACGCCGATCTTGAGCGGCTGAAGGCCAGTTGCGGGGCAGGGAAGGCGACCTTCATCACGCCCAATCATCCCGAGTTCTTCACCGACTGGATGATCGACAAGGAAATCGTGTCGCAGGTCAGCCCGCTCACGGCCTCATGGGCGACCAATGGTGTCGTCAACGGCCTTGGCCGGCTGATGCAGAAATTCTGGCTTGCCAACAATCTGATCGCCCAGATACCCGGCAACAGCGGGGCAGCGAAGGAACACTCGATCGCCTGGGCCCTGAAAGGCCATGGCGTGCTGCTGCATCCCGAAGGCGGCGTCGGCTGGCATGCCAATGTCGTTGCGCCTTTGCTGCCGGGTGCCGTCGAGATGGGACTGGAAGCCCTCAAGCGCGGTCGGGCCACGGATCCCAATTTCAAGGTCTGGATCGCGCCCGTCGTCTGGAAGCTTGCCTTCACCGGCAACGTCGAAGCGGCACTGGCGAAGGAATGCGCCTATGTCGAGAAAAACCTCAAAATAGAACGCCAGGCGACCGACACGCTGCCGCAGCGCATTCACCATGTCTATTCGACACTGCTGGCCCGCGATGAAGCTGCCACCGGCATGCCGTTCGACCAAGGCGCTTCCTATGCCCAGCGTCAGAGGGTTTTGGTCACCGAGCTCAGCCGCCAGCTCGGCAAAAGCATCTCAGCCGACATTGATGTCACCGACATCACCGAGATTCTGCGGCGGGCGCGCCGCTGGCAGCGCGAAAACACTGGCGATGCCGAACGGCAAAGGCAGGTCCGCGCGCTCGTCGATAGGGTTCAGAGGCTGCAACGCGTCGGACCCTGGGCCTGCGCCAATCCGCGCATTAGCCAGGAGGAGATCGCCGAACATCTGAAGCGGATCCGCAACGACTATTGTCGGGGCGGGCTGCGCGACACGATGAACCGATTCGTTCCGCAGCCGGCCGGGCCGCGTTGCGCCCACATCCGGGTGCCGGAGGCACTGGGCTTGCATGAGCATACGGGCTCGATCGACGATGCGGTTGCCGATCTGCACCGTCGCATGCAGGATACAGTCACCAACATCGTCGCCGAGCTTGCAGCCAATGGCGGCTTCATTTTCTATCCGAATCCATTCTATCGTCACTGACATCAGCCGGGCCATGTGGCCGACTGTCGTGACGGATGGAAGGCAGACAGCAAGCTTTATGGCAGCCTATGTCGACGCAGCGATCTGGAACTGGGCCGGCCATCGCTGGTGCCATCTGTTGGCCGACGACACCGACGAGTTGCATCGCTTTGCCGCGCATCTTGGCGTCAAGCGCTCATCCTACCAGGGGCCGCCCAAGACATCGGCGCCGCATTATGACATAACCGGCTTCGAGCGTGACCGTGCGGTGCGGCTCGGCGCCATCGAATGCAGCCGCGAGGAGATCGTCGCGGTCTTCCGGCGGGTGCGGGTGCCGAACGGCAAGATAAAGCGCTGACGGCAGCGCGCGGATCGTCGCACGCCGTACACAGGTCCCACGGCGCTTGCGTTTATCGCGCATCCCCTCTATATGCGCGCTCATTCCACACACGGACTTTGG
>NZ_RZQP01000177.1:0-13283 GCF_003998165.1 Mesorhizobium sp. M7A.F.Ca.US.007.01.2.1
CTCCTCCCGTGTGGGGGAGATGCCCGGCAGGGCAGAGGGGGGCGCTGGCCCGCCGACGCAGCCGATACTTGCGTCCATCCCTGGAAAGGCAGCTTAACGCAAAAGTCGGCGCTCTACGGCGCCCCCCTCTGGCCTGCCGGCCATCTCCCCCTCAGGTGGGGAGATTGGCAACTTCGGCGCCGCGCGCCCTTATCAACCTCATCTCATACCCCAGCGAGACCCCCCATGACCGACACCCGCGCCCGCAATATCCTGTCCCGCCAGTCCGAGCTCGAGAGCGAGCGCAGCCAATATGAGGCTGTGTGGGAGCAGGTGGCGGAGTTCTGCGATCCGGATGCGCCCGATATCTGGAGCGGGCGCCGGACCGGCGGCCCGGACTCGCAGGCCGAGCGGCAGGAGCGGCGCGGCGCCCGTGTCTATGCCAACACCATCAACTCGGCCGCCAACCGGCTGGCCGCGGGGCTGGAAAGCCTGATCATCCCGCAATCGGAAAAATGGCATGGCCTGTCGACCGCCGCCATGAACGACGAGGAGACCGATGAGGAAAAGGAATGGGCGGAGGCCCTGCGCGATTTCCTGTTTGCGCTGCGCTACTCCGCCAATTCGAATTTCGTGCCGGCGACCCAAGCCTGCCTGCGCAATGTCGTGCGCTATGGCCCGGCCTATCTCTATGCCGAGGAAGGGTTCGGCGCGACGCTGATCCGCTATGCCTCGATCCCCGTGGTCGAAGGGTATCTGAGCCGCAACCGCTGGGGTCAGGTCGACATTTTCCATCGCCGCTACGAGCGCACGGCGCGGCAGGCGGCGCAGTTGCTCGGCTATGACAGACTGCCGGTGCGCATCAAGGTTCTGGTCGACGATCCGGCCAAATGCGAGACGAAAATCTCGCTGATCCAGTGCATCGAGCCGCGCGACGAACGCAAGATGTATCGGCTGGGCGGCCAGTACCAGTATCTCGACACGGCCTTCGCCTCCTACCATGTCATCGAGGACGAGGAGGAGATCGTGCGGGAAAGCGGGTTCCGCACGTTTCCGGTGTCGACCTTCAACTGGCGCCGCTACGAGGGCGACCCCTATGGCATTTCGCCTGCTATCGAGGCGCTGACGACGGTGCGCGAGGAGAACGCGGTGCGCCGCTCGGGGCTTCGCGCGCTGCAGCAGATCACCGATCCGGCGACCGCCTCGAAGGCCCGGCTCGACTATGTGCCGGTGCTCAACCCCGGCGAGAATTATCCCGGGCTGATCGACGACAATGGCAGGCCGCTGATCGCGCCGATCTCGACCGGGCAGAACCCGACCTATGCCTTCAACTACGCGCAGAGCCGCGCCGACGAGATCCGCGACATGATGTTTGTCAACCTGTTCCAGACGCTGGTGCAGAACCCGCAGATGACGGCAACCGAAGCGCTGATCAGGCAAGAGGAAAAGGGCGCGCTGCTCGGGCCGTCCGGCTCGATCATCCAGGCCGGTTTCGCCAGCAATCTCGATCGCGAGCTCGGTATTCTGGAGGACAAGGGGCTCTATGACGAGGGCAGCCGCTTCGTACCGCCGGAAAGCCTGGCCGGCAAGGCGGTGCGGCCGACCTTCACCGGCCCGCTCGACGTGCTGCGCCGTTCGGCCGAGGCACGCGACACCATCCAGGTGGTGACGACAGCCATGCAGATGGCGCAGTTCGATCCAGGCGTGATGGACAACATCGATAGCGACGAGGCGATCAAGATCGTGCAGAGCGCGGGCCGCAGCCCGCAGCGCATCTTTCGCCGCAAGGAGGAGGTGGACGAGTTGCGCGATGCGCGCGCCAAGGCAAGCCAGGCGCAGGCCGGCATGGCGGCGATCGCCACCGCCGGCAAGGCCGCCAGGGATGCGGTTCCGGCGGCGGTGCAGGCGCGCGACAGCGGCTTGCTCGACGGGTTGGAAGACATGCTGGGCAGCGGTGGTCAAAGCGGTCAGCCCGTCGGCCCGGCGGGTAACGGCGCATGAGCCGGAAACGCTTCGCTTATTCCGGCCAGGCCGGCAGTCCTGCCAGGGCGCGGGACGCGCTGGCCAAGGCGTATCTCCGGGTGTTTTCCGGCGAGGACGGCGAGATGGTGCTCGCCGACCTCGCGGCGACGACCGGTTATTACCGGCGTCCGTCCTATGGCGAATGGATGGCGCGCACCAGGACGCCGAACGGGTTTGAGCTACACAGCGCCTTGAGCAATGCGCGCGCCGAGGTGGTGCAGCACATCATGGGGTTCCTGACGCTCGATGACGCGCAGCTTGCAGCGCTGGAGAAGGCGGCACGGGCGGAGGGGTAGGGCGCCGTCGGTGAAGCTGCCAATCTCCCCCCTCGTGGGGGAGATGTCCGGCAGGACAGAGGGGGGCGCTTTCCCGCTGACCTTGCCGCGTTCATCGCACGACAATCAAATCACAAGCGGCCGCTCAAGCTTGGCGGCAAAGGTATGGGCAATTCGACGACGACAGAGGTAGGCGCTCTACGGCGCCCCCCCTCTGTCCTGCCGGACATCTCCCCCACGAGGGGGGAGATTGGCTGTTTCGGCGCCGGCGCCTCTGGTCGGCTGACCCACCCAGGCAGCACCGCTGCTCCAGGATTTTCCAGAAAAGTCGATCCGACAGAACCCCGCGAACGCGACAGCCAGCGTGCGACCCGGCCGCGCCGTGATCGCCAGCGCCGCGCGCCCTTTTGTTCAAAGCCAGTTGGGCAGGAAACAGCCAATGGTCAGCATCATCCCTCTCTCCATTGCCCAGCGCCGGCTCGATATCGGCAATGCGGTGCAATACCCGCAGGGATCGCCGATCGGCGGCGCCATGCAGGGTCTTGGCGACCAGTTTTCCGCTGTCGCCGAGCGCTACCAGCAGATGAAGGACCAGCAGGAGGCGTTCGACGCCGAGCTTGCGCGTCGCCGGTTCACCAGCCGGATCGCGCAAGCCGAAGATGAGGTGGCGGCGAATGCGCCGCCCGACGGCCCCGGCCTGCATGAGGCCATGTATGGCCAGGTCGATCCGCGCGACGGCCGGGTGGTCAAGACAGGCCTGTTCGACACGCTGTTCGACGATGCCTTGCCTGGCATCCCGGAGAGCCAGCGCGCCGGTTTCGCCAGGCAGAAGGAAGCGATGCGCGGGGTTGGCGCGCGGCGCATGGCGCAGCGGCAGCTTCAGCAGCGTCAGGACTACGAGCAGACCGAGGTCGACACGGCGCTCAAGACCAGCGCCATCGCGATCGGCAATGCCAACCCCGACGACACCATCACCTTCGAAGCGGCCCGCCAGGGCGGGCTCGACCTAATCGACAAGATGGGGCTCGACCCAGGGATCAGGCAGCAGAAGGTGAAGGACTGGTTCGGCACCGCGGCCAAGGTGCGGTTCGAGGCGTTGATCGCCAAGGACCCGAAGCGCGCGCTGGAGATGTTTGGTGTCGGGATGCCGGTCTCCGGGAAAGGCGACCGCGTCGGCAGGCAGACGCCGGATGAAATCCTGGCGCAGGCTTTCCGAGACGACCTTCCGCAACCGGAACAGGCAGCGCTGACCCGACAGGCTGAAGTGGCTCATGCTGCTCAGCAGGTTGAGCTTCGCACCGACATCGGTCTCGCCGAGCAGAACGCACCGGACGCCATCGCAAGCACCGGCGCCTATTCCGGCAAGATGCCTGGCCGGGACGCCTTTAGGATCGCCTATGGGCTCGATGAGGGCGACCAGCACTTCCGGGACTTTGACTGGCGAGCCGATGTCGGTCGTCAGGTTTTCGGCATGCGCACCATGCCAAACCAGGCAATTCATGCCGCCCTTCGCGATGCCGATTCCGGGCGGAATGGTTCGCAGGAAGACCAGACGCGCCGTGAGGCGACCGCTGCGGCGGTTGGGCTGGTGATGAATCACAGACGAGCCGATGGCGGAGGCTATGTCAGCGAAGTGTTTTCCAATGTCGGTGGGGCCTGGAAGGCTGTGATCGGTGGCGGGCTTGAGGATCCAAACGGCTATGACAAGGACGCCTATGACAAAGCGATAGCCATGTCTGTCGCCGGGCAGGAACAATTGGGTATTGAGAACCCCCAGCCCGTTCCGCGGGCCATTATTCGTGATCTCTCAGATAATTACGACAGCCCGAGTGCGTACCAGCAGGAGATAAACGCGAGGGTAAGCGGGCTGCTCGCGGGAACGTCCGGCCCCGTCGCTCGAGCAAGTGTCGCCCGGCAACTGGCCGATGCCGGTCTGGGCTGGATCATTCCGGATGCGTCCGGGTACAAAGCCCCTTCGACACGTTCGGTGGTTGAATCGCAGTTGAAAGCCCTTGGCAAGACGGTTGCCAATGCGGGGATAGGCGCAGCCGAATTCGCGGCCAAGGTTGTTACCATGGCTGCCGACGGCAATACCCAGGCAACGCTCAGCTCTCCCGATTTCACGGGTGCCTACTACGATCCGTCAAACCGTGTCGAGAACCTGATGATGCATCAGGGATATGATGCTTTGGGTTGGTCGATACCGTGGCCCGGTGCTGGTCGAGCTGCTGTCGCCGAGAAAGGGATCACGCGGGCAGTTGACCCGACGAGTGCCATCGCGGCGGGGCGTGCCGAACGGCTCATTGCCAACAAGAGCGGTTCCGAGCTTGCCTCGGAAGCGGGCACCGGAGCAATTCGGGCACCCACAGGTCAGTTCTATAGTGTGATGCATGAAATGCGATTGGACCCGAGCTTGTATCCTGGCTCGTTGCGCCCAGTACACGTCCAAGCTGCAAACGAATCCCTATTGCAAACGATGGAAGGAGAAATTGCTTTCGCTCAGGATTTGCTGAACCAGGGTCTCAATCTTCAGCGAACGCCGACGGGGCTAGCCCCCCGCGCTGCACCTCTCGGCTTCAGCTGGCACCACGCAGACGAACCCAGTGTGATGCAACTCGTCCCTAGATCTCAACATGATGGAGGGACTATCTTCCAGAAGACACTGCATCCGAATGGCCGAGGAGGATTTTCCCTATGGGGAAAAAAATGAAGTTGCTGGATATCGTTGGACGGTTGTCGGAATTTGACGAGGAGGACCCGGTCTACGCAGCGGAGCCCACAATCTACGCGGCGGAGCCTTGGACAGAGGATTCAGACGCAATGGTTTTGCCTCAGCAGGATGGGGTGTTGGTACCAGCCGAGGCAGCTAAAGAGGGCCTGGCATACTTTCTCGAAATCAACCTTGCGATCGAGATTACCGAGGCTTTGGTTGCATCGCAGAAAGAAAAGCCAAGCGTTCCGCTATCTGCGAACGCGTTATTTATTATGCCACCCATGCTGCGTGAGAAATTAAATGTCGACTAACCCACGTTATGACGGGCAGCCGCTGCTTAGACTGCTGGATGTTTATGTGCTCTGGGCGATCGGAGAACTTTCTCAAGAGTCGGAAGAGGGCTTGAAAAGAATGGCCCCCAAACTGCAATCTCTGTTTGGTGGCGATGGACGGTGGCATGACGCAGTCGCCCAGTCCATGCACATGCCCGAGGGAATGCCGGCAGCAATCCGGGATATGTGGGTGAGGAATGTCGAAATCGCTCGCGTCAACGGCACGACCCTCCCGCCCGAGAGATTTGCCGAGATGTTCGTGGACGAGAATTTCAAAAGTTGAACGTTTGATTGGAATTGCGGTGATTGCGCCCTTTGTCCTGCCTGCAGTTCACCCTTTTATCGGCCGCATCACCTAGCTGGCTTGAACCACCGGACTGCAACATGGAAAATAGTGCACTGGACAGTAATTCGCATCGTCGCCCCCTCGTGAGTGCTAAACGATAGCGTCGAACTGCTCCGAATGTAAGGGTAGCACCAGCATCTCAGAACATCGCGCTGCCCCTCATCCCCCTGCCGGGACCTTCTCCCCGTTCAACGGGGAGAAGGTCCAAATGATCAATAATCGCCGTTATAATACCGGTCGTCGCAGGGCGCGGTGTAGATGTTGCCGCGGCGGTCCTGGTAGCGGCACATCTGTTCGCCGCGGCGTTGCGGCGTGGTGGAGCTGCCGACGACCGCGCCGAGCAGGGCGCCGGCGCCGGCGCCGATGAGCGTGCTTTCGGTGTTGCCGCCGATGGCCTGGCCGACGAGGGCGCCGCCGGCGCCGCCGATCAGCGCGCCGGTTCCGGCCCGCTGCTGGCCTTCGGTCTGTGCGCAGCCTGCCAGTGCTGCGGTCATCAGCACGGCGGCGATGGCTTTGTGAAAGTTCATATGCGGTCTCCCTTGAAGGCCTGAAATCCCTATGGCTGGCCACGTGCGGTCGCATTGCGGCGGAACGGGGGCACGAGGCCTCACGATATAAGACATGGTTTCTCGGGCGTTGATAGACCGGCGGCCGAAAACATCTCTTTCGAACAAGGCGCTAGCGGTGCTCCTTGTCAAAATGATTCAGCCTTCGACGGCTCGCCCCGCTGGGGCTTGATGGGTCGAGCTGCCAGAATTGCCACTGAAAAATGGAGAAATGCCATGACCCGAGGTCTTCCCCGGACGCTTGCCCGTGCCGCCGCCCGCGAGGCCGGCCTTGCCCCGCCCAGGCCCGGCCTGAAAGGCGTCACCACAGGGCAGGGCGGAGCGTACCGCACCGTGTTCACCTTCGCCGGCATGCAGGTGCCGGTCACCGACGCGCTGGCCTATGCCGCCCAGAAGATCTTCGACTTCACTGAGGGCAAGGTGCGCATCAAGGGCGGCACGGCGCGGCTGCAGTTCGCTGTGCTCGGCACCCGCGCGACGACCATCAACGACAATGCGGCGCTGACCTGGTCTCTGGGTTCGGCGGCTGCATCGGGCGCGACGCTGGCCTCGACGATGGTCAACGTGCTGGCCTCGACCGCGCGCACGCTCGACGGTGTCGGCGCCGCGCTGTCGACCGCCTCGGCGGCCGACATCGCCGCCGCCGCGACGCTGGATGGCACGACGACGCCGGTCGACCTCTATCTCAACCTGGCGTTCGCCACCGGGACGGATATCGACGCCGACGGGACGATTGCCGTGACGGGCACGATCACGCTGCTTTGGGAAAACTGGGGGGATAATTAGCCGCTAATCTCCCTCCTTGAGGGGGAGATGTCGCCGAAGGCGACAGAGGGGGTCGGTTCGACCGGACGCGACTCCCTATTTCGAGACAGACGAAGTCGGCGCTCTACGCGCGGCGACCCCCTCTGGCCTGCCGGCCATCTCCCCCTCGAGGGGGGAGATACCTGCCGCCGGCCCATTTCTAACTCTCAACAAAGGAACATCACATGACAGATCTGGCAGACGCCGGGTCCGTGGCGGCGCGTGCGCTGCCGGCGGGCAACCCGGCACAGTCACCGGCAGGCGCGGATAACGGGTCCGCCGCGCCTGGCGGCAAAAGTTGGTTTGACGGTCTTTCCGAAGGCAACCGCAAGCTCGCTGAAACCAAGGGCTGGACCAAGCCTGAAAGCCTCGATCGGGTTTTCACATCCTATGCGGAACTGGAGCGGCAGCAGGGTGAGAGCCTGCGCGTTCCCGCCCCGGACGCGCCTCGGGAAGACTGGGAGCGGTTTCATGCCCGACTGCCCGAGACCATGCGTCCGGTCACCTCGTCCGAAAAGGTCGAATACCTCAGGCCGGAAGGGCTGCCGGAGAACTTCGCCTATTCGGACGAGCTCGCTCAGGCGTCCAAGGCCTGGGCGGTCGAGGCGGGTGCCTCGCCGAGGACCGCGCAGGCCTATCACGACAGGTTCGTCGGCTACATGGCCGAGCAGGCCAAGCATCAGGAGATCGCGCTGGCCCGCTCGGTGGAAGCCACCCATGACGAGCTTGTCAGGGACTGGGGACCGACCGACAGCGACGGCTTTCGCCAGAGACTGGAGGTCGCCAACCGGGCGATGAAGAAGCTCGGTCTGGTCGATGCCTACAAGGCGAAGGGCATCCTTCTGCCGGACGGGGCGCTGACCGATCCGCAGATCGCCAGGGCGTTCCAGGCGATCGGCGAGGCGATGTTCCGGGAAGACACGATCGACGGCGGTGCTTCTTTCAGCGGAGCCAATCCGTTCAAGCGCAATGCCGCCGGCGAACGCAACCTGACTGACATTTCAGCCCTCGTCAAAAGCGACCCCGCCCGCGCCCGGCGGCTGGCTCGCGAGGCGGGAGAAAATCCCGACCGCTGGATGCCCAACAACCCGCGCTGACGATCGATCAGCCGCACTGAAACGCCCCCTCATCCGGCCGCTTCGCGTCCACCTTCTCCCCGCCGGGGAGAAGAGGCGCGCCGACGTCGCAAGTCTCCTCTCCCCCCGGGGAGAGGTCAGCCGAGCGAGGCGGAGGCTGGGCGAGGGGCACCCGCCGCCAACCCAAACCTGAAGGAAGAGAAAAATGGCAGACGCCTATACCCGTATCGCGGACGCGATCGTTCCATCCGTCTATGCACAATATGCTTTCGAGGAACATGTGCAGTCGCTCGAAATCTACCAGGCCGGAATCCTGTTTTCCGACCCGGCTATCTCGTCAAAGCTGTCGATGGGCGGACGCTCGGTCGACATGCCTGGCTGGAAGGATCTCGGCAACGACCCGTCCGAGCCGGTCAATGACGATCCGGCCGATTCCATCGAGATGAAGAAGATCGGTTCGCGCCGCGAGGTCGCCGCCCGCAATGTCCGCGCCCAGGCGTGGGGCGTTCCGGACCTGACCTCGATCCTGGCGGGCGACGATCCGCAAAAGCTGATCGTCAAGCGGCAGACCGAGTACTGGCAGCGCGCCAACAAGCTGACCCTGCTCGGCATCCTGAAAGGCGTCGTCGCCGACAACATCGCCAATGACGGCGGCGATCTGGTGCGCACCACCGGCGCCTCCATCGTCGACACCGACATCATCGAGGCCGCCTATCTGATGGGCGACCGCGCGGACAAGTTCAAGACGATCTGGATGCACTCCAAGCAGATGAAGGCGCTGAAGCTCGCCGACCTCATCGACTATGTGCCGTCTTCCGAGCAGGGCGGACCGCTGATCCCCTACTATATGGGGCTGCGGGCCGTCGTCGACGACGATATCCCGGTGACGGCGGGCGTCTACACCGCCTTCATGTTCAAGGACAAGGCGATCCTGTGGAACGAACTTCCGGTGAACACGGAAGGCGGCCCACTGGAGTTCGACCGCAAGCCGCGCCAGGGCCATGGCGGCGGCGTCACCGAAATGGTTGGCCGCCGGCACTTCGTCCCACATGTGCCCGGCACCCGCTTCCTCGACGCCTCCTCGGCCGGCGAATTCGCCACCGATGCGGAGCTGGCGCTGGCGGCGAACTGGGACCGCACGGCATCGAGCGTCAAGAACATGACGTTCATCGCGCTGAAGACGACCGAGGCCTGATCGCGCAGAGGCGAGGGGCGGGAGCGACGAGCTCCCGCTTCTTTTTCTGAACGCAACGCCGGCCTTGTCCCGACCCTGGCATGACAAACAGAGCCGGAATCCGTCGTCGGCACAGGATTGGCCCGCTGAATCAATGCGTGGGCAACACACTCGTTGGGCGGCCTCTCCAAAATCCGGATCCGACGAAGGCATCGGCCTCGAGCGCCATTGCCGGCACGGTGCCGAAGCGGTCGGCGATCTCGGCGGTTCAGCCCTCAGCGCTTCGTGAGCAGGAAACAGCCATGGTACACATCATCCCCCTCTCCATCGCCCAGCGCCGGCTCGATACCGGCAGCGCGCCGCAATATCCCGGGGGATCGCCGATCGGCGGCGCCATGCAGGGTCTTGGCGACCAGTTCTCGGCTATCGCCGGGCGCTACCAGCAGATGAAGGACCAGCAGGAGGCCTTCGACGCCGAACTGGCGCGCCGGCGGTTCGACACGCAGATCGCACAAGCCGAAGACGAGGTGACGGCCAACGCCCCGGCCGACGGCAGCGGCCTGCATGAGGCGATGTACGGCCAAGTCGATCCGTACAACGGCCGGGTGGTCGAAGCGGGCCTGTTCGACACGCTGTTCGATGGTGCCTTGCCTGGCATGCCCGAGAGCCAGCGCATCAATTTCGCCAGGCAGAAGGAGGCGATGCGCGCGGTTGGCGCGCGGCGCATGGCGGTGCGGCAGCTCCAGCAGCGCAAGGACTACGAGCAGGCGCAGGTCGACACGGCGCTCAAGACCACCGCCATCGCCATCGGCAACGCCGATCCCGACGATCCTGTCACCTTCGAAGCAGCCCGCCAAGAAGGACTCGACCTGACCGACAAGATGGGGCTCGACCCCGGGATCAGACAGCAGAAGGTCAAGGACTGGTTCGGCACTGCGGCCAAGACACACTTCGAGGCGTTGATCGCCAAGGATCCGAAACGCGCGCTGGAGATGTTTGGCGTCGGGACGTCGGGAGAGTCTTCGGGGAGCGAAGCCTCCGGCGTTCAGCCGGTCACCTGGATCCACGTTTCGGGCAGCTCGAATGCAGCTGCCGCGAAAGGCGATCACGTTGGCACGCTCACGCCAGACGAGCGAGTGGCGCAGGCGTTCGGGGACATTGCTCCGGCGCCTGATCCAATGGCAATCAAGCCCGCAACCGACCGACTCGCGGACCTATCTCCAGATGATGTTCAGCGGCTGATCAACCAGGCACATGCCGCGACCACGGCCCAACTGATCGAGGCGCGCACCAACATCGCCCTCGCTTCGCAAAACGCTCCGGACGCAATCGCCAATACGGGCAGCTATTCCGGCAGCGTGCCTGGCCCCGCGGACTTCACCGCCGTTTATGGCACTGAGGAGGGCGGGAAGCGCTTCCAGGATTTCAGCCGACAAATTGATGTCGGCCGCCAAGCCTTTGGCATGCGGACGATGCCCAACCAGGCAATCCACGCAGCGCTGCGCGATGCAGAGCCTGGGCCGGTCAGCTCCAACGAAGAGGAGACACGGTATCGGGTTACGGCTGCCGCTGCGCTCAAGACCCTGGACATGAGGCGGGCGGACCCTGCTGGCTACGTCCGCGAGGTCTTCCCCAATGTCGACGCCGCGTGGAGGGCGGCAAAGAGCCCGGACGGCAACGAGCCGGCTGCCTATCAAGTCGCAATTGCCCGTTCTATTGCTGCTCAAGAACAGTTGGATTTTGAGATCATCCAACCCTTGCCAAATTCATTCTCGGCCGATCCGACCAACACATTAGATATCCGTGAACTGCTGCACCATGCGACCGACACGGGAGCAGGTACACTAGATGCATCAACAGATGCGTCCGAACCGAATTCGGGGAGCGGGCAACGTTCTGAGGCGTTGGAGAACCAGCAGACCCAAGTCGCGTCCGTAATTTATAAACAAAATGAGAACATCTATCCTTCCGTCGAGGTAGCTGGTATATCAAAGTCAGTCGCAAGGAATTTGTGTATCGACTTTTGCACCAACGCCACACTGCCCACCGGCACGTACGACGGAACACCATTTCACTATTGTATGGCCAGGTGTATGGAAAATTATGGGCATTGAAGGACGAATTAAATGGTAGACAATCTCCGCAGAGATGACGCAGAGGCTATTGTACAATTAATTCTCGACGTCTCTAAGTCTTTGAATGAATTCTTGCTCGATAGAAGAGAATCAAGGAGCAAAGAAGAGTTCGATGTCCTCAAAAAAATCATTGGAAGGCTAATGGGATTTCAATATTTCGAAGTTGTGGAAGTTGTTGGCAATAAGTATAAAGACATAGTGGAAAATTTGCATGGATCGGCACCTAGTTTAAATTTCGATTTTCCCGAGATCAGTAAGTCATGAAAATGTATTGCTATCTAGAGCCGGAGGTGTCTGGTGTTCCATCTTTCGAATTGCTCGATTAGTGGATTTCGTCCGATATTTTAAGGGTTGGAATGACGAATAACAGTGAGATGCCGGAGATCTCGCGCGTTTTGTCGATAGCATGTCCGGAGTGAGACTTGGAAATAGTGCGCTGCCGCCGTAATTCCTCGTTCTGACAATATTTCTTCGCTCCCCCTCCGTCCTGCCGGCTTTCGTCATTCGGAAAGCCAAGCAGTTGGCATTCCGTCCGCTACGCGGACCACTCTTCAACCCCACGAAGGGAGATCGGAGGGGGTCGTAGAGCACGATCTCTGAATATCGCCATCCAAACCCCCAGCCGCTTCGCAGCGGCTTTTTTTATGTCCGGAGAAAATCATGACCCGACCCACATGGACGAGGCGCTGACCCATGGCCATCACCCCGCTCGATATCGCCAACATGGCGCTGGCCGTGCTCGACGAGGCACCGATCGACAGCCTCGACCAGGACGTCAAGGCAGCGCGCTTGCTGAACCTGCATTTCGACCTCGCACGGGAAGCAGAGCTCACCAAATGCGCCTGGGTGTTCGCGATCCTGCGCGCCACGGTTGCCGGGGCGGACACCGGCAGCGATTGCGGCTTGACCTTTGCCTTCGAACTGCCGGCCGACTGCCTGCGGCCGCTGCCGCTGACCCACAATGGCGAGCCGGACGGCGCGCCGATTTCGTGGCGCCAGGAGGCGGGGCTGATCTATTCCGACCGGTCCGGCCCGCTGACCATCCGTTACGTCGCCAACCTCACCGATCCCAATGACTGGGACGCGCTGTTCACCGAGGTTCTGGTGGCGGCGCTTGCCATCAAGGTCGCACATCCGCTGACCCACAAATCGGGCATGATCGACATTGCCCGCTCTGCCTATGACCGGGCGCTGGAGGCGGCGCTGAGCGCCAACGCCGTCCAGCGCGGCGGCCGGCTCTACACCGCGTCCTGGTCCAGCCAGCGCGGCGACAGCAGGCCCGGCAATAACAGGATTGCGCGCTGATGACGACGCTGTACCCGATCCAGGACGTCTTCACCCGCGGCGAAATCTCGCCGCGCCTGCATGCACGCGCCTCGCTCGACTTCTATCGGGCGGCGCTGGCCAAATGCGAGAACTTCATCACCCTGCCGCATGGCGGCATCCGCAAGCGCGGCGGCACCTATTTTGCCGGCGAGGTGAAGATTTCCGCGAAGACGACGCGGCTGATCCCGTTCATCTTCTCGGCCGATCAAGCCTATGCGCTCGAATTCGGCGACCGGTACATCCGCGTCCATGCCTATGGCGCGCGCGTCGGCGCGGTGGAGGTCGCCTCGCCCTATCTCGAGGCGGACCTGTTCGAGCTCGCCTATGTGCAATCAGCCGACCAGATGTGGATCACTCACCGGGACCATCCGCCCAAGGTGCTGACGCGCAGCGCGCATACGGCGTGGGCTCTGACGGATTTCGAATTCCTCGACGGTCCCTACGACCCGGTCAATGACACAGCGACAACGCTGACGCCGTCCGATACCGGGCATCTGACGCCGCGGATGACCAGCAACACGACCCCTTCCGGCAC
>NZ_RZQP01000178.1:0-13234 GCF_003998165.1 Mesorhizobium sp. M7A.F.Ca.US.007.01.2.1
GCCATCTGCAGACGCTGTTCGATCGCGCCGTGGCACGGCGCCGGCCGCTGTCGGTGATGATCACCGACCTCGATCGCTTCAAGGCGATCAACGACGCGCACGGTCATGATGGCGGCGACGAGGTGCTGCGGGAATTCGCACGGCGGCTGCGCAAGAATGTCAGGGGTATCGACCTTGCCTGCCGCTTTGGCGGCGAGGAGTTCGTCGTGGTGATGCCGGATACCGAGGGCGCGGTGGCCGAGAAGGTGGCCGAGCGCATTCGCGCCGAAATCGCCCAGGCGGCTTTCGCCATTGGCCAGGACGGCAAGGCGATCGAAGTCACGGTCAGCGTCGGCGTGTCGTCGGTGCTGAAGGGCGTGGACACGGTGGCGGCGCTCATGAAGCGTGCCGATCTCGCGCTCTACGAAGCCAAAAGCGGCGGCCGCAATCGGGTCGTCGCCAAGGCGGCGTAGTGATCCAGCCCCGATTATCCAGTCAACCCGACAGGGTTACCCGTTTACCTTAATCCAAGCGATTCGCGAGCCTTGGTTAAGAAACTGTTGATTTTTATAAGCTCTTGCGCGACTGTGCAGGCCAAGACGAAGCCGGCACGAGGATAGACCGCCGGCTCCGGTCCCTGGGAATACCCCATGATGCTCAGGTCCGCCGCATCTCCTGGGTCCGTGGGGTCGGCCGGCCGGCGCTGGCACATAGTGGCCTCCTCGTACCGCTGCCAAACGCCGACCGGCCCCCTTCTTTCCAATGAACATCAGAGCTCCGTGCCAAAGCACGGAAGACTCTGGGTTTTTGCGCCTGAAAATCTGGATATCGTTAGGGGAAATTGCCCCGAGCGCTTGTTCCGCGGCAACCAACAGGGGAACAATACCGTTCCCTTCCATTTCATACATATGGCGCACAAGGGGCTTGCGGCAAGACCCGGCTCCTCCCGTAAAACCGACCCGAACCAAGGTGCGGAAAACGGGAGTGATGATCATGGTTTCAGATCATGCGGTCGTGATCGCCGGGGGTGGTCCGACGGGATTGATGCTGGCGGGCGAACTGGCGCTAGCAGGCGTCGACGTTGCCATTGTCGAAAGGCGGCCGGATCAGAAACTTGCCGGCCTGCGCGCAGGCGGCCTCCATGCACGCACCATCGAGGTGCTCGACCAGCGCGGAATTGCCGATCGGTTCCTCTCGCAGGGCCAAGTGAGCCCGGCCGTAGGTTTTCACATGATCCGCCTGGACATCAGCGATTTCCCAACCCGGCACAATTACCTGTTGGCGCTGCGGCAGAACCACATCGAGCGCATCCTGGCCGACTGGGTCGGCGAGTTGAAGGTGCCGATCTATCGTGAACACGAGGTTGCGGGGTTTATCCAGGACGACAGCGGCGTCAACGTCGAACTGTCCACCGGTCACCGCCTGAGGGCCGCATATCTGGTCGGCTGCGACGGAGGCCGCAGCACCATTCGCAAGGCGGCCGGTATCGAGTTCGCCGGATGGGATCCGACGATGAGCTGGATGATTGCCGAGGTCGAAATGTCGGAAGAACCGCCATGGGGCTTCCGCAGCAACGCCTCCGGAATTCATGCCCTGGGTAAGATCGAGGACGGCAAGAAGGTTGGCGTCGTGCTGACGGAGCCCCGCCTGGAGGCGCGCGGCGAACCGACGCTACGCGAGCTCAGCGAGGCGCTGGCTGCCATCTATGGCACCGATTTCGGTGTCCACAGCCCGACCTGGCTCTCCCGCTTCACCGACATGACGCGCCAGGCTGCCGCATATCGCGACAGACGCGTGCTGCTGGCCGGCGATGCCGCCCACGTCCATCCGCCGATGGGTGGACAGGGCCTCAACATCGGCGTGCAGGATGCGGTGAACCTTGGATGGAAGCTGGCCCAGGTCATCAAGGGGATATCGCCGGAAAGCCTTCTCGACAGCTATCATGCCGAGCGCCATCCGGTTGCCGCCCGCGTGTTGCGTAACACGATGGCGCAGGTCGCGCTTCGCCGCACGGATGACCGCAGCAAGGCCTTGGCCGACACCGTTGCCGAGTTGCTCGGCATGGATGAACCCCGCAAAAAGATCGCAGCCGAGATGTCCGGCCTGTGTGTCCACTACGACCTCGGCGAGGGGCACCCGCTGCTTGGGCGGCGAATGCCCGATCTCGATCTGACCACCGCCGGCGGACCGTTGCGGGTCTTCACCTTGCTGCACGACGCGCGGCCCGTGCTGCTCAACCTCGGTGAGCCCGGCAGACTGGACATCGCGCCCTGGGCAGAACGGGTTCGGCAGATCGATGCCGGTTACGCCGGTATCTGGGACCTGCCGGCTCTCGGGAGTGTCGTTGCGCCCGACGCGGTCTTGATCCGGCCCGATGGTTATGTGGCTTGGGCCGGGGCGGGAACCCAACGGGGCCTTGTGGACGCGCTGACCACCTGGTTCGGGCCGCCTGCTGCCGCAGGTTAGCAGACGCGATCGCGCGACCGCCTTGAGAATATTGCGTCGCTTCCTCCGACAGTGCTCCTGACAGTTGGTTGACAGGAGTTTTCAACTGTGCAGAATTGGTTGGACCATTGGACCACTCGGAGGAAATGTGGACCAGAACAGCCTGCCCCCCATTCAAATCACGGCGCGCGACGACGCCGTGTTGAAAGCGTTGGTGGGATTTGTTCGCGCCGAAGCCCTGCAGCTGGGCGACAGACTCCCAACCGAACGCATTCTGGCCGAGCGGCTGAAGGTCAGCCGCAACACCGTGCGCGAGGCTCTGACACGCTGGGAAGGGCTCGGCCTCGTCGAACGCCGGCAAGGCAGCGGCACCTATCTCAAGGCGGCTGTTTCGCCTGATATGCTGCACATGCCGCTGACACTGGCCGGCGGCAATGATTTCACCAGCCTGATGCAGACGCTGGAGATCCGCCGCGCGCTGGAGGCGGAGGCAGCAGCCCTTTGCGCCGAACGCGCCAGCCAAGCCGATATTGCCGAGATCGCACGCAAGCTCGACATCATGGAACAGGCGTTCCGCACGCGCGAGGGCATGTCGTCGGAAGAGGATTGGGAGTTCCACCAGGCGATCTACCGGGTCTCGGGCAATCCGCTGTTCGAGCAGATCATCGCCGCCATGCATGAGCTGTTTCACCGCTTCTGGGAGCATCCGCTCGGCGTGCGTGACTTCGGCCACGCCAGCTTTCCCTACCACCGGACCATCTACGAACGCATTGCTGCCCGCGATCCGCAGGGCGCTCGCGCCGAGGCGCTCAAGCTGATCGCCACCGTCGAGGACGACCTCAAGCGCGGCGCGGCCAAACTCAAACTCTCGAGCCAGACATGAACGAGCATCCATCAGGTTTCGATTACGACTATCTCACCGAAGCGGCGACGCTTTTGGCGCATGACGAACCGTTCCCCGGCGGTGCGGTGGTGCCGCCGATCTATCAGACCTCGCTGTTCACCTTCGCCAACTATGCCGAGATGGCCGATACCTTTGCCGGCAAACGAAGGCAGCCGATCTACTCGCGCGGCGACAATCCCACGGTGATGGAGTTCGAGGCGCGCGTGGCAGCGCTCGAGGGCGCAGAAGCCGCGCGCGGCTTTTCCAGTGGCATGGCGGCGATCAGCGCCACAGTGCTTGCGTTCGTCGGTGCGGGCGAGCGCATCGTGGCGGTGCGCAATTGCTATGGCGATGCCTACCGTTTGTTCGAGCGGCTATTGCCGCGCCTCAACATCAAGGTCGACTATGTCGACGGCTCCGACCCGGATGCGGTCGCGGCGGCACTTCCCGGCGCCAAGCTGCTTTATCTGGAAAGCCCGACCTCGATGATATTCGAGCTGCAGGACATCGCGCATCTGACACGGTTGGCCAAGGAACAGGGCATCGTCACCACGATCGACAATTCCTGGGCGACGCCGGTGTTCCAGAAGCCGATCACGCATGGCGTCGACCTGGTGCTGCATTCGGCCTCGAAATACCTTGGCGGCCACAGCGATACGGTCGCGGGCGTCGTGGCGGGTTCGGCCGCCCACATCAAGCACATCAACGAGCAGACCTATTCCTATCTCGGCGGCAAGCTGTCACCGTTCGAGGCGTGGCTTTTGCTGCGCGGTCTGCGCACGCTGCCGCTGCGCCTGCCGCATCACATGAAGAGCGGCTTGACCATCGCCGAACGCCTGAAGGCGCATGCCAATGTCGAGCGGGTCAACCACCCCGTCTACTCGAACCATCCGGGCAAGGCGACGCTGGCCGGCTATGCCGGTCTGTTCTCCTTCGAGGTGACGGACGATATCGACATCCCCGTCTTCGTCGACGCGCTGAAATATTTCCGCATCGGCGTCAGCTGGGGCGGGCATGAAAGCCTGGTCGTGCCGGCCAAGGCGTCGCTGGAGCAGACGCCGGGCCTGAATTCGATGGCGCGCTTCGGCGTCAGCCCCCGAACCATCCGCTTCAATGTCGGATTGGAGAGTGTCGAAGACCTGTGGGCGGATGTCGCCCAAGCCTTCGAAAAAGCCAGAAAATAACAAGCGGGTTCAAAATGGGAGTCTTGAACATGAAAAAACTGACCGTCATGCTTGCCACCGTTGCGGGACTGGCGATTTCCGCCGGAAATGCTGTGGCCGATTCGACCCTGAAAATGGTCGAAGTCATCACCAGCCCGCCACGCACCGAATTCCTGAAGAAGCAGATCGCCGAGTTCGAAACGGCCAATCCAGGCATCAAGGTCGAGCTGATCTCGCTGCCCTGGGGGCAGGCGTTCGAGAAATTCCTGACCATGGTGCAGGCCGGCGATACGCCCGACGTGGTCGAGATGCCGGAGCGCTGGATGGGCCTCTATGCCAACAATGCCCAGCTCGAGGATCTCGGCCCGTATATGGCCAAATGGGATGACGCCAAGACGCTTGGCGACCGCGCCAAACAGTTCGGCTCGACCGTCAACAACACCCAGTTCATGATCCCCTACGGCTACTATGTGAACGCGCTGTTCTGGAACAAGAAACTGTTCAAGGAGGCCGGCCTCGATGGCCCGCCGGCGACGCTTGAAGATTTCGTCGCCGATTCCAAGAAGATTTCCGCGCTCCCGGGCAAGTACGGCTACTGCCTGCGCGGCGGGCCGGGCGCCTTCAATGGCATGCACATGTTCATGAACATCGCCGCCGGCAAGGGCGGTTACTTCAACGAGGACGGCACTTCGACGATCAACGAGGAGGGCTCGGTCAAGGGCCTGCAGATGCTGGCCGACATGTACAAGGACGGACTGGCGCCGAAGGATGCGGTGAGCTGGGGTTTCAACGAAACGGTCACCGGCTTCTATTCCGGCACCTGCGCCATGCTCAACCAGGATCCGGACGCGCTGCTCGGCATCGCCGACAAGATGAGCGCCGACGATTTCGCGGTAGCGCCATTGCCGGTCGGGCCGAGCGGCAAATCCTATCCGACACTCGGCTATGCCGGTTGGGCCATGTTCGCCAACTCGCAGCACAAGGACGACGCCTGGAAGCTGATGGCGACCCTTTTGTCGCCGAAGGACAATCTGGAATGGGCCAAGGAAGTCGGCGTCGTCCCGATCCACAACGGTGCCGACCAGGATCCCCATTTCAAGACCGAGCAGTTCAAGGGCTGGTTCACGGAGCTCAGCGACAGCTCCAAATATGAAATGGTCACCCCGCCGACGCATCTGGAGAACCTCGGCAATTTCGTCGACCAGGTGGCGATCAAGAATTTTCAGGAAGTGCTGCTTGGCCAGAAGACGGCCAAGGACGTCGCCGACCAGTGGGCTGCCTTCCTGACCAAGGAACAGCAGGACTGGATGGCGAAGAACAAGAAATAAGCGCGTTCTTTCCTTCTCCCGTTCACGGGGAGAAGGTGTCACGAAGTGACGGATGAGGGGCGGCGGTAGTTTTGCCTACTTTGCGCTGCCCCTCATCTGCCTGCCCATCCTTCGCAGCCGCTGCGCTGCAGCTTCGGAGGGTGAACCGGCACTTCTCCCCGCTCATTGTCCATCCGCTGCTCCAGGGAGCCGATCCTCACCCAATGACCTATGCCGTGTCCGAAATACGATCCGTCGGCAAGCCTCGAAAGAAGCGGCTGTCGCATGCCGCTATCGAGCCATGGCTCTATCTCAGCCCGGCGATCATCCTGCTGGTCGTGGTGCTTCTGGTGCCGCTGGTCATCGGCATCAGCTACTCCTTCCGCAAGTTCTCCGCCTTCAAGTCCGAATATGTCGGGCTCGGCCAGTATCAGGCGATGCTGTCGGATCAGGTGCTGGGCCAGGCGCTGGTCAACACGTTGTGGTGGACGGTCGCCAGCCTTTTCTTCCAGTTCTTCCTCGGCCTTGGCCTGGCGCTTCTGCTCGACAAGCCGTTTCGCGGCCGCAAGGCTGTACAAGCCCTGGTGTTCCTGCCCTGGGCGGTGCCGTCCTTCCTGTCGGGCCTGACTTGGGCCTGGCTGTTCAATCCGATCATCGGCCCGCTGCCGCACTGGCTGTTTGCATTGGGTCTGAAGGCCGAGCCGACCAATGTGCTGTCCGATCCGTCAACCGCCATGTGGGGGCCGATCGTCGCCAATATCTGGTTCGGCATTCCGTTCTTCGCCATCACGCTCCTGGCGGCGCTGAAGTCGATCCCGTCGGAAC
Organism: Mesorhizobium sp. M7A.F.Ca.US.007.01.2.1; assembly: GCF_003998165.1. Taxonomy (NCBI): domain Bacteria; kingdom Pseudomonadati; phylum Pseudomonadota; class Alphaproteobacteria; order Hyphomicrobiales; family Phyllobacteriaceae; genus Mesorhizobium; species Mesorhizobium sp. M7A.F.Ca.US.007.01.2.1. Next base: position 6,603 of record NZ_RZQP01000178.1, read on the forward strand.
TGCATGAGGCTGCGGCCATCGATGGAGCCTCGCCCTGGCAGCGCTTCACCAAGGTGACGCTGCCGTTTCTGGCGCCGACCATCGCCATCACCGTGATGTTGCGCACCATCTGGATCGCCACCTTCGCCGACCTGATCTTCGTCATGACCGAAGGCGGACCGGCCGGCTCGACCAACACTGTGCCGGTCTACATCTATGTCAGCGCCTTCAAATCGCTGGACAAGGGCTATGCCTCGGCGGTGGCCGTGCTGCTATTGGTCCTGCTCATTGCCTATGCGATTGCGCTGATCGGTATCCGCCGCACCCTGGTGAGGCACGTCTGATGATCGCAGGACGCACAGCCTCGCAGCGCTTCTTCGGCGGCATCGGCCTCTACGCGGCAATCGCGGCTTACGTGCTCTTTGCCTTGTTCCCGATCTACTGGACGCTGAAGATCTCGGTCACGCCGGAGCGGCTGCTTTATTCCGAAGGCATCACCTTCTGGCCGTCGCACATGACGCTGCAGAACTTCGTCACCGTGCTCGAGGCCACCGATTTCCCCCGCTATTTCCTCAACAGCGTCATCGTCTCGGTATCGACGGCGGCACTGGTGACAATCATCGCCACGCTTGCCGGTTATGCCATGTCGCGCTTCACCTTTCGCGGCAAGGCAGCACTGGCGCTGATGTTGCTTTTGACCCAGACCTTTCCGCTGGTGATGGTCATTCCGCCGATCTACCGCGTGATGGGTCAGATCGGACTGATCAACAGCCTGACCGGGCTGATCATCATCTACACCGCCTTCAACACGGCTTTTGCCACCTTCCTCATGCAGTCCTTTTTCGACGGCATCCCCAAGGATCTGGAGGAAGCGGCGATGATCGACGGCTGCACGCGTGCGCAGGCGATGCGCAAGGTGATTGTACCGCTGACGCTGCCAGGCATGGGCGCGACGCTCGGTTTCGTCTTCACCGCCGCCTGGAGCGAGCTTCTGTTCGCGCTAATGCTGATTTCCAGCGACGACCAGAAGACCTTCGCCGTCGGCTTGCTCACCTTCATCGGCAAGTTCGCCGTCGATTGGGGACAGATGATGGCGGCATCCATCCTGGCGTTGATCCCGGTCTGCATCTTCTTCGCCTTCCTGCAACGCTATCTCGTCACCGGCCTGACCGCCGGCGCCGTCAAAGGATAGATCGATGGCCTCTGTTACGCTCGAGAAGGTCCGCAAGGACTATGGCGCCGTCCGCGTCCTGCACGCGGTCGACCTTGAAATCGCCGATGGCGAGTTCGTCGTCCTGGTTGGGCCGTCGGGCTGCGGCAAGTCCACGCTTTTGCGCATGATCGCCGGGCTGGAGGAGGCTTCCGGCGGCGAGATCCGCATTGGCGAGCGGCTGGTCAATGACGTAGCACCCAAGGACCGCGACATCGCCATGGTGTTCCAGTCCTACGCGCTTTATCCGCATATGGACGTGTCGAAGAACATGGGCTTCAGCCTGCTCCTGAAGAAGGCGGAGAAGGCGACGATCGACTCCAGGGTGGACGGCGCCGCCAAGCGGCTCGGGCTCGACACCTTCCTGCAGCGCCTGCCGCGGCAATTGTCCGGCGGCCAGCGCCAGCGCGTCGCCATGGGCCGGGCGATCGTGCGCGACCCCAAGGTCTTCCTGTTCGACGAGCCGCTGTCGAACCTCGACGCCAAGCTGCGCGTCCATATGCGCGCCGAGATCAAGGCGCTGCACCAGCAACTGAAGACGACATCGGTCTATGTCACGCACGACCAGATCGAGGCGATGACCATGGCCGACCGGATCGTCGTCATGCATGACGGGCTGATCCAGCAGGTCGGCGCGCCGCTCGATCTCTACGACCGGCCGGCCAACATGTTCGTTGCAGGTTTCATCGGTTCGCCCGGCATGAATTTTCTGCCGGCGACGGTTCGCAAGGGCGCTACGTTGGAGGCCGTACTGGCCGACGGCCAGGCGCTGCGGCTGCCGGAAGGCTTGCCACTGACCCACGGTGACGCCATCACCGTCGGTTTGCGGCCCGAGCATATCAAGCTGGCGGACGAGGGTGCGTTGAAGGGCGAGGTGGGTGTGGTCGAGCCGCTCGGCCTTTCGACGCAGTTCTACGTCAAGCTAGCCAGCCAGCAGCTGTGCGTCTTTGCCATGGGCCGTGCCGGCGTCAAGTCCGGCGACGTGGTGCGGTTGGCGGCCGAACCGGACCAGCTGCATCTGTTCGATGCGAAAAGCGGCGAGCGCATCGGCTGAGGGGACGCAGCCGGGTCGGATGCGGGCAGCCGGATCAGGCGCCGCTATCGGGCGGGACATACACGGTAACGCTACATTTCAATTGGATAAAATAGCGGAACGTCCAAGAGACATTTCCGGAACCTAACAGGATCGCTCGGACCTTTGCGTCTAGGGCGCAAGACCTTAGTCCCGCCGTCTTCTCAAAAGAACGGAGGTCATTTCGCCGCGAACTAGGCCACCGTCGGAGTTAGTCAACACCGACGGTGGCACCTGCAATATGGGCGAGTGGGTTGTGTGCGGATATGGTGTGATCGCGGAAGGCGATTGTAGACCGCTAACCGCGAGGGCTTCTTTTGGACAGCGGCGAGCTGTCCAACGGGTTTTCAGCCGATTTGGCCGATCGCCGCTCCTTCAGCCACAGGGACTTCTTTCTCCTTGCCAGGTTCTCGTCTCGAACGCTGTCTTCGGCGGTCACTCCGCCATGCATCGCGGCAATCACGTAGTCGGCTCTGTTGGTTCGAAAGTCGCCTTTTTGTACGGACATCGTTTTCTCCCAGTGCGAGGCATTTCCCCCCTTTTTGCCTGACGCTGAAACTAACTACCTATCCGTGGTGCAAGTCTACCAATTGGCGATTGTATTAAAACGATACACTCAGATGGTGCGATCGCACGAGAGGAGCCCATCCTGGCGAGGCTTCTTCATTGACCCTGTTGTGATCCTTGCGGGGGTGCCGCGGCGGGAGGTGTCGGAGCCTGCGGTGCGGGTTCCGTGGAAGGCGTACCGGGGCTGTCAGGCTGAGGTGCAGGCGGTGCGGCCTCTTCCTCAGTCAGAACCTGGTCAGTCCTGGCCTTGATCTCATCGGCCGTCTGCTGGCTTATCAGCCCGTTGCTGACGGCAAAGCCAGCAGCCAGAGCGACAAGGGCTGCAATGATTGCAGCTTTCAACTTCTTCGACATCCATAGGCGCCTTATTCGTGACACCCAACCCACGGCCAAGGGTGCCGCAACCATGGCTAAGGGTCAATCCTCTGGCTGGAGTCTCTGCTCGGATGCAACGAAATCAACTGTTACAAACGAAAAACGCCGCCCATTGGGCGGCGTTTCGGCATTGCGGCGGGAAACCCGGATTACTTGATCTTGGTTTCCTTGAACTCGACGTGCTTCTTGGCGACCGGGTCGTACTTGCGGAACGACAGCTTGTCGGTCTTGGTGCGGCTGTTCTTGCTGGTCACGTAGAAGAAACCGGTGTCGGCGGTCGACAGAAGCTTGATCTTGATGTTTGCGGCTTTGGCCATGATATCAGTCCGTTTGTTCGTGGGGTTTTGGCCGCTGGAGCACGGGGAAACACCCGGACGCGGGAAACTTGGCGCGACACATAAAGAACGCGCCCGGAAAGTCAAGCCCGGTAGGCCTTGTGCGACCCGCCAGAGCCGGCTCGGGAGCGGAAATCATGCGGTTTCCGTCGCCGATGCCGCAACCTTCTTCCAGTCTCCGGTCGTGTTCCACCAGCGATTCGGATTGGCGCGGTCGTCCAGCCCCTTGGAACGGCTGGCGAGAATCGGCTGAATGCGGATCACCGGTTCCTGGTAGGAGTGCGCCTGGAAAATCGCCTCGACGACGCGGGCGGCCAGCGCCTGGTCGTCCGGCAGTTCGAAGGAAACCTCGACCGTGCCGGGGCGCCGCCGCAATTCGGTTTCGGCGCCGGCGGCCGCACCGTCAAGCGGCCTGTAGCGTTCGATGCCGTGCGCCGACTGATAGGCGTTGCGGTCATATTTGCCCATGGCCAGCGGCGCGATCGCCACCACGGCATCCATGATGCGGTCGACGTCGGCGGCCGGAGCCTGGAAGGTCACGAGCAGAAGCAGTGTCATTCGTAGCGATGTGGTTTCAAAGCCGCTGTCGATCATGAAAGTGTCCTCAAGTGTTTTGGGACACCTTTTTAGCCCTGTGCTCCTGACACGGTTCTGTCAGCAGCCTGTCACCGTGCCGTGCCAAATGCATGGCTGGCCGCAGTCGCGCTACAGCAGGATCTTGCGAACCAACCTGACGGCGACCAAAGCGATATAGGCGGCGAAGAACAGGCCGAGCGACCAGCCGAAGCCGGACGGGCCGAACGCATCCATGCCGATGCCGATCGCCTGCGGGCCGAGCACCATGCCGACGCCGTAGCACAGCACGAAGGCGGCATTGGCCGACGCCAGTTCATGGCCGGAAAGCTGCGAGCCGAGATGGGCAAGGCCGATCGTGTACATGGCAGCGACGACGCCGCCCCAGACGAACAGAAGCGCGGCCATCAAATGCCAATTCTGGGCGAAGAAGGGCATGAACACGGTGCCGATAAGACCGACCGTCGCGCAGGCAATCAGCAGGTAGCGGCGATCGCTGACGCGGTCGCTGATCATGCCGATCGGGATCTGCAACAACACATTGCCGAGGCCGATCATGGTCAGCAGAAGGGCCGCATCGGCCTCGGAGTAGCCGATTCGGCTGCCGTAGATCGGGAACAGCGCAAAGCCGCCGGTTTCCACCGCGCCGAACACCAGCACGGCAGCGGTCGCCGACGGCACCAGCCAGATGTAACGCAGGAAATTGCTGGTTTCGCCATCCGAGGCGATCGACGGGCTCTCGTTGCGTGCTGCCAGCACGGGTATGGCCGCCAGCGTCACCAACGCGATGATGACGCCGAACGGCCTGAAGCCGGAACTGCCGAGATGAGCGAACAGCCACGGTCCGGCGGCAAAGCCGAGCGACAGGACAGTGGCGTAAATGCCAAGGACAAGGCCGCGCCGGTGCGGCGGCGCCGAGGTGCTGATCCAGAATTCAGACAGGATGAACAGCACCGTCAGCGCAATGTGCAGCACGATGCGCAGTGGAAACCACATCCAGAAATCGGGTGCGAAATGGAAGCCGACAAAGGCCAGCGCGCCGGCGGCGATCATGGCGATCATGGTCCAGGCAACGCCGAAGCGCATGGCGAGCGGGGTCGCCAGCGGCGCACCGGCGATCGAGGCGAGGCCGGCGACGGCGGTGTTGAGGCCGATCATCGAAGCCGAGTGGCCGCGTGTTTCGAGGATGACGCTGAGCAGCGGCATGCCGAGGCCGATGGCGATGCCGACGACGCTGATCGACGAGATCGCCGCCACCATCGGCAGCCAGTGTACGCGCTCGTCGCCCTTTGGTTGGGTATCGACCGTCATGGATGCTGAATACTCTGTCTGTTTGATCTTACGCAATTCGGACGGAAAACCGCGTCACACTTTTCTTGGAATTGCTCTAGAGAAGTTCGCGGATGAAGCGGCTGCGGACCAGCCGGTAGAAGGGCACGGGACCGCCTGGACGCAACAGCGGATCATGGGCGAGGCGCTTTTCCAACTCGTCCAGGATCATTCGGGTGATGTCGGGTATGTCGGCTTCCCTGGCCTTGGCAAGCGGCAGCCAGACCAGCTCTTCCAGTTCGTTGGTCGGACCGCCACCGGGCAGCTCGACCGCGACGTCGTCACGCCACGCGCTGAAGAAACGGGTGTCGAAGCGGCGCACCCGGTTGGGCGGCGTGATGGCGCGCGCGACAAAGCGCAGCATGTCGAGAGAGGGTTGCACGCCGTGTTCGGCAAAGCCTTGCCAGTCGGATCTGGGGGTTGCGAAAGCACCCTTGCGGCCGATCAGCAGCCCGGCTTCCTCATAGGTCTCTCGGATGGCCGACAGGGCGATGGCGCGGGCTCGTGCGGCGCTTGTGCGCCCCGGCCCGGCGATCAGCTTGGCTTTCTGCTCCGGGTGCAGGGCGGCGACGACCGGTATGCGGCTATCGGCCGGATCGGTGCGGCCGCCGGGAAAGACGAACTTGCCCGGCATGAAGGCGTGGCCGGCATGGCGGCGACCCATCAGAACCAGTACGTCGTCGTCCTTGCGGTCGAGCAGGATGAGGGTTGCCGCGTCGCGCGGGCGAATTGGCCGGTCGCTATGAGCGATCATGCTCCGCTCGATCCTGTCGACTTCCGCCTTGGTCATACCGTCCATGCGCAGGACCTAGCGGAAACTTCTGGCAAGCGAAAGTGGCCTTTCACGGTCGGTATGTTGCGCCAGGCAGCATTCTTGGCTGCGGCCTAGGCTCCGGGATGCGGCTCGATCACGTCGTGCTCGCCGCCGAAGCCGTGCATATAGAAGGCCCATTGCAGTCCGATGACGGCACCCTTGACCGGCTGCAGCAGCGCAACCGACAAAAGGATGGTCAGCGGCACCCAGATGGCGATGTGCTGCCATATGGACAAAGTCGACGTCGCCTCCACGCCCATGAAAGCGCCGAGCACGATGTGGCCGACGATGACAATGACGAGATAGGCGGGCAGGTCGTCGGCCCGGTGGTGATGCAATTCCTCGCCGCAGACGCCGCATGTGTCGACGGTCTTGGTA
>NZ_RZQP01000179.1:0-13136 GCF_003998165.1 Mesorhizobium sp. M7A.F.Ca.US.007.01.2.1
ATTGGAACGCCAGATGGCGCGCGGGAACTTGCCCGCGATCCGCTCGAGGTCGGCGAAAACGCGGTAGCGACGCTCGGCATGGAGCTGGTCGATCGCTTCCTCGAAAAACCGCTGATAGTTCATGTCGCCTTCCCAATTTTTGCGCGGGATCATAATCATTGGCCTGTTGGTCGTCCACCTGGCCTTTTTGGTCAAAATGCCACGCCCCGGACCTGTTCCTAACGACCGCGGATCGTGGCCTATTCCCTTGATGTGGATGAACTTTGTTTCAGGACAATGCCACTGGCCGGCAATGCCGGTTACCAGGGGTTCCAATGGCCATGCGGCGGGCTTTCCAGTAGAGCGGGGTTGAGACAGTTTCCGATAAATCTTGGATAAGCGAGGACGCGGATGACAGTTTTGGTGACAGGCGGCGCCGGTTACATCGGCAGCCATATGGTCTGGGAGCTGCTGGATGCCGGCGAAAGCGTGGTCGTTCTCGACCGTCTTTCCACCGGTTTCGAATGGGCGGTGGCGCCGGAGGCCAAGCTGGTCGTCGGCGATGTCGCCGACAAGGAATTGGTCGGCGCGGTCATCAGGGAGAACAAGGTCGACGCGATCATTCATTTCGCCGGCTCGATCGTGGTTCCGGAATCGGTCGCCGACCCGCTCAGCTATTATGAGAACAACACCTCGAAGACGCGCACGCTGATCGAAACCGCGGTGCGCGAAGGCGTGCCCAATTTCATCTTTTCCTCGACCGCCGCCGTCTATGGCGGCGCCGGGCTGGAGCCGGTGCGCGAGGACGCCCGCCTGGCGCCGGAATCGCCCTATGGCCTGTCCAAGCTGATGAGTGAGTGGATGCTGCGCGACGCGTCGATCGCGCATGGCCTGCGCTATACCGCGCTGCGCTACTTCAACGTCGCCGGCGCCGACCCGAAGGGCCGCACCGGCCAGTCGACACCGGGCGCAACCCATCTGATCAAGGTCGCATGCGAGACGGCACTCGGCAAGCGGCCGTTCATGCAGGTGTTCGGCACCGATTATCCGACGCCGGACGGCACCTGCATGCGCGACTACATCCATGTCAGCGACCTGGCGGCGGCGCATCGCCTGGCTTTGCAGCGGCTGCGCGCCGGGGGACAGAGCCTCGTCGCCAATTGCGGCTACAGCCATGGCTATTCGGTGCTGGAGGTCATCGACAGCGTGCGCCGCGCCTTTGGCCATGATTTCGAGGTGAAGATGGGTGATCGCCGCCCTGGCGACGCCGCGGCGGTGGTTGCCAATTCGGATCTCGCCCGCGCCGAGCTCGGCTGGACCCCGCAACGCGACGATCTCGACCAGATCGTCGCCGACGCGCTCGCCTGGGAGCGCATCCTGACCGGCAAGAACTCCGCGCGCGGCTGAGCCGGGTTCTCCCAAGGGCTCGCAAGCCGGGCAGCGAAGCGCTATTGAAGGCGTTCGCGGCAAGGCGCGGAGGCGCGGCGCCGCGAGGAGATCTTGGGGGAATGGCATGAAAATAACGGTGCTCGGGGCCGGTGTCGTCGGTACGGCGGCCGCCTATTATCTGGCCAGCGACGGCCATGAGGTGACGGTGATCGAGCGCCATCCGGCGGCGGCACAAGGCACCAGCCAGTCCAATGCCGGCCTGGTGTCACCGGGTGACGCCACCGCCTGGGCCTCGCCGGCGGCTTTGAAGACCTTCCTGCGCGGGCTCTACAACCATGATCTCGGCATCAAGGTCAGGCTGCGCCTTGATCCCTATTTCCTCGCCTGGAGCCTGCGTTTCCTGCGCCAGTGCACGGTGGCGCGCCTGCGCGCCAACACCGACATCAAGCTCAGGCTCGCGCTCTATTCGCGCGACTGCATCAATGCGCTTTCGGAAGCGACCGGCATCCATTACGACGAGCGCAAGAAGGGCACTCTCTATTTCTTCCGCTCGCAAAAGAGCCTCGACACCGGCACCGACAATTACCGTTATCTTGCCAGGCACGGCCTGCCGATCGAAATCGTCGGCCGCGACCGGCTGGTCGAGCTGGAACCGGGCCTTGCCGGCGTCAAGGACAAGATTGCCGGCGGCGTCTATTCGCCAACCGACCAGACCGGAGATTCCAAGCAGTTTGTCGACAGGCTGGCCGCCTATGCGGCCGAGAAGCTCGGCGTCAAATTCCTGTTCGGCACGACAGTCGAAGGCCTCGACATCGAGGGCGACCGGGTGCGCGCGGTGATGACTTCGGCCGGCCCGGTCGCCGGCGATGCGGTTGTCATCTCGATGGGGCCGGAAAGCGGCCTGCTCGGGCGCCGTTACGGCATCGACCTGCCTGTCTATCCGGTAAAAGGCTATACCGCGACGATTCCCCTGGAGGACGAAAGCAGGGGACCGACCATGGGCGGCGCCGACGAGGACCGGCTGATCGGCTATTCCAGGCTGGGCAACCGCTTGCGGATGTCCTCGACGGCCGAATTCACCGGCTTCGACCGCACTTTCAAGCCCGCCGATTTCAAGACGATCATCAGCACCGGCAAAGATCTTTTCCCGGGTGCCTTCGACGAGAAGAAGGCTGTGTTCTGGGCGGGCCTGCGCCCGATGATGCCGAACTCGGTGCCGGTCATCGGCCAGGCGCGCTACAAGAATCTCTATCTCGACACCGGCCACGGCCATGTCGGCTGGACCATGGCCTGCGGCTCGGGGAAATTCCTTGCCGACCTCGTTTCCGGCCGCAGGCCGGAGATCGACCCGCAGGGGCTGGTCTACGGGGGCTAGTGATGTCGGGACCGCAAGTCGCCATCGACCTTGGCCGCATCGAGCGCAACGCGCGCACCATCGTCGAGCGCTGCGCGCTCTCGGGCATAAAAGTGTTCGGCGTCACCAAGGGCACTTGCGGCATGCCGCAAGTGGCACGCGCCATGCTGCGCGGCGGCGTCGCCGGCATCGCCGAATCGCGTTTCGAGAACATCCGCCGGCTGCGCGACAGCGGCATCAACGCACCGATCATGCTGCTGCGCAGCCCGCCGATGGCGCGGGTCGAGGAGGTGGTGCGCACCGTCGACATCAGCCTGCAATCGGAACTCGCCACCATCCGCGAAATTTCGCGCATCGCCGAGCGCATGGGCCGCGTCCACGACATCATGCTGATGATCGATCTCGGCGATCTCCGCGAAGGCATCTGGCCGAACGACCTGATCCCCACGGTTGAGCAGATCCTGCAGTTCAAGGGCGTGCGCATCGCCGGTATCGGCACCAATCTCGGCTGCTTCGGCGCCATCATGCCGACGCCGGAAAACCTTGGGCAGCTCGTCGCCCATGCCTACAAGACCGAGCGCCTGTCCGGCAAAAGCCTCGACGTGATTTCCGGCGGCGCATCGTCGTCGCTGCCGCTGCTGCTCGAAGGCAGACTTCCGGCCGGCATCAACAATCTGCGCGTCGGCGAGGCGATCCTGCAAGGTGGCGTCGAAACCTTCCGCGATGTGCCATGGGCCGAGCTCGAGCCCGATGCCTGCCGGCTGACCAGCGACATCATCGAGGTCAAGCTCAAGCCGTCACGGCCGATCGGCCAATCGGGCTACGACGCCTTCGGCAACCAGCCGGTCTTCCCCGACGAGGGCGACAGGCTGCGCGCCATCGCCAATATCGGCCGCGAGGACGTGCTGGTCGAGGGGCTGACGCCGATCGCCAGGGGGATCCGGGTGCTGGGCGCCTCCAGCGACCATCTGCTTTTGGACGTCGCCGATGCCGACCCGCCGCTGGCCGTCGGCGACCGCGTCGCCTTCCGCATGAGCTATGGCGCCATGCTTTTGGCAATGACCTCGGAATATGTCGAGAAGGCCCCGATGCACGACGTCGAGGATTTTTCCGGCCGCAAGATGGTGTCGATCTCCGCCGAACCGGGGGCCGCCGGGATCCTGGCCCGGGAGGGCACGGGGGCGCGGCTGGAGGCGATGAATTTCGACGTCGTCGAATTGGCCGATGTCGAGCGGCCGCCATCGGGGCTGATCCGGCTGGCCGCCGGCACCGACCGTCGCGTCGCGCATAAGGCTCTGACCGCAACGGCGCGAGCCACGCATTCCTGCGGCCTGATCTGGATCGATTCCATCGCCGCCTTGATGCCTGAGGACGAGGACGGCATCGACCTGCCGGAAGGCTCGGTCCTGGCGCGCTCGCTTGGCCTCGACCACAAGGCGGGCGCCCTGCAGCCGCAACTGTCTCCCGAAAATGTCGTCATCATCGGCCTGCGCCACGCCGATCCGGCCGAAGCGCGCGTGCTGAAGGACTCACGCGTGTCGGCCTTCACCATGACCGATATCGACGCCATGGGCATGCGCGACCTGATGCATGAAGCGATCCGTATCGCCACATCAGGCACGCAAGGCTTTCATGTCAGCTACTCGCCTACAGTGACCGAATTCGCCGGCTGGGCGGCGGGCTCCGGTGGGCTGACCGTGCGCGAGACGCATCAGGCGATGGAGGCGATCGCGCTCTCCGGCGGCTTGCTGTCGATGGATGTTTCGGGCCTGACGGCGGATCTGGAGCCGCGGATCGGCACCGACGCGGTCAACTTCGTCATGTCTGCCTTCGGCAAACGGATTCTCTGATCAGCCCTGCACTTCCACTGCCGCCCGCCATGCGCTGACGTAGTCGACCCAGGCTGGGTCTATAGGCCGTTCTATTCTTTCGCCCTTGCCGTGCGTCGCCGGCCGATCGCATGCCAGCAGCGCCGCGCCGATGCTGGTGCCGGTGGCGGCCTCGGACGCAACCACGGCGCGCGCCGTGGCTGCCGCCAGCATGCCGACAAAGAGCCGGTTGCGGGCAAAGGGGCCTTCGACCGTGGTCGGGCCGTCGGCACCGATCAAGTCGAGGCAGGTCGCCGTCATCAGGGCCAGATAGAATGAGATGGCGGCAAAGCGCTGGCCTTTGTTGATGCCGTCGGCGTTGAGCCATGCCGCGGCATGGTGCGGGAACGGCCCCGAGCCTTGCTGGGTCGACGGCAGCAGCAGCGTCTTTCGCGCCAGCACAGCGCCGACATCATCCTCGGTCCACTGCTCCGGCTGATCCTTTGTCAGCACCGAAAACTCGCGGCCGCCCATGAAGCGCGCCGAGGGAACGGGATCACCGAGCGCGTTGACATTGACCAGCGTGTCGCGCGCGGCATCCAGCGCAATCTGTTTGCCGCCGACCGCCATCGATACCACCCAGGTGCCGGTCGAGACGACGGAGAAAGGCGGTTTGTCGGAGAGAAGATGCGGCAGCAGCGAGGCGTTGGAATCATGCAGGCCGCAGAACACCGGCGTGTGCGGATCCAGTCCGGTTCGCACAGCAACGGTGGGCAGGATCGGGCCGAGGCGATCGCTGGCCGGCCGCACCGGCGCCATCAGGCTTCGCCACTCCAGCCTCTCGACCAGGGATGAAAAATCCGCTGTCCACGGGTTCCACAGGTCGGTGTGGCAGCCGAGCGAGGTGACCTCGTTGGCGGCGATGCCGGTCAGGCGCAAGGCCCAGTATTGCGGGTACATCAGCAGCGCCGCGGCCCTGGCGAATTCCGCCGGGAAGCTCTTCTGCTGCCAGAAGAATTGTGCTCCGAGATTGAGGCCGAGCGGCAGGCGCGGCGTGCCGGTCTCGGCAAAAGGCGGGCGGATCGCGTCGTAATCCTCGGCCATCCCGTCGGGGCCGTCGAACTCATAGTCGAGCACCGGCAGCACCAGTTCACCCGCCGCGTCGACCAGCACGCCCGTCGCGCCATGGGTGGTGATCGAAATGGCGTCGATGCGCTGTTCGCGGTTGAGGCCGGCAAGGCTTTCGAGGATGAATGCCCACAGTGCCTCGACATCGTGATGTGGGTAAGGCGCCTGCCGCACCGGCGCATTCGCCATGCGGCGCAGCGCCACCTCGCTCAACGCAGCGAGGTCGACCAGCGCCACCTTGGCGTTGGTCTTGCCGATGTCGATGACGGCGATGTGGCGCATCGCACTCATGCCATGTGGAACATTGTTTCCAGCTTCACGGCCACCGGCTCGTTGTCCGGCCTGGTCTCCATGATGTCGGCCATGTGGGCCCACCAGCGCTGCATCACCGAATGTCCGGGCAATTCGTCCATGCGGTGGTCGTCTTGCCGCCACAGCACACCGAACAGGATATTGGTCTCCTCGTCGAGATGGATGGAATAATCGGAGACGCCGGCCTGCTTCAGCAGCGCGACCAGCGACGGCCAGATCTCGTCATGACGCTTATTGTACTCTGCCTTCATGCCGGGCTTCAGCTTCATCTTGAACGCGTATTTCTCGGCCATCAACGCCCTCCGCGCAGCCGCCGCCAGACGATCGGCAAGGCGATGACGATGATCAGCAGCAGGCCGATGAAGATCGACATGACGATGCCCGGCACGTTGAGCAGGCCGAGCCCGAAGGTCACCAGCCCCATGATGAAGGCGGCGAGCACGACGCCCAGAATGCTGCCGGCGCCACCGAGGATACTGACGCCGCCGAGCACCACCATGGTGATGACTTCGAGTTCATAACCCTGCGCGATCGAGGGCCGCGTCGAACCGAGGCGCGAGGTGATCAGCACCGAGGCGATGCCCGACATCAGCCCGGTCAGGCAAAACAGGATGAACTTGGTGCGGCCGACGCGCACGCCGGAAAATTGCGCAGCGACCGGATTGTTGCCGATGGCGAAGACGCGTCGGCCGAAACTCGTGCGGTGCAAGAGGAACCAGTAGACGACAGCCGCGATCAGGAACAGCACCAGCTCGAACGACACCACCCACCAGACATAGCCCTGGCCGAAGAAGGCGAAGCTTGAGGGATAGCCTTTGTAGGCCTGGTCGCCGAGGATGATGAAGGCGATGCCGCGAAACAGGCTCATCGTGCCGATGGTGACGACGATCGAGGGCAGGCCGAGCCTTGTCACCAGCAGACCGTTGAAGGCGCCGCAGCCAAGCCCGACAACGATGCCGATTGCCACCAGCACTGGCGTGCCGGCGCCGGCCTGCACCGCCATGCCCATCATGGTCGACGCCAGCGCAATGATGGCGGCCACCGACAGATCGATCTCGCCCGAGATGATCAGCAGCGCCATGGCGAAGGCGATCAGGCCCTTCTCGGTGAAATTGAAGGTCAGATCGGACAACGAATACGGGTCGAGGAAATAGGGCGAGGCGAAGCTGTTGATGGCGAAGATGGCGACGGCCACCACGACCAGCAGCGCTTCCCAGGAAAAGATCGCCGAACGCAGCGGCTTGTCGAGCCGGTCGGGAATGTGGCGCGGGGCAGGGATGTCGGTCACGCCTCCACCTTTCTGAGGATGATGCGGCCTTGCTGGCGCTCGCCGCGCGCATTGAGCACGACGGCCAGAATGATTGCGCTGCCCGAAATCGCCATCTGCCAGAAGGGTGAGATGTTGATGACCGGCAGCGCGTTGGAGATGATGCCGAGGAACAGCGCCCCTAATACCGCGCCGCCGACCGAGCCGATGCCGCCGGCGATCGAGATGCCGCCGATGACGCAGGCGGCGATGATGTTGAGCTCATAGCCATTGGCGACCTCGACCGAGGCGATCACGTAGCGCGAGATCCAGAGATAGCCCGACAGGCCGCCAATCATGCCGGAGATGCAGAAGACGATGAATTTCGTCCGGCCGACATCGATGCCGGCATAGACCGACGCCGTCGGGTTGACGCCGATTGCGTAGATCGAGCGGCCGAGCGCGGTGCGTGTCATCACAACGAAGAACAGCGCAATGACTAGGATGGCGATCCACGACAGCACCGGAATGCCGAGGAAGGCCGCGCGCTGGAAGCCGATGAACTCCGGGCTCATCTTGTCGGCATTGACCCAGGCACCGCCGGACAGGACGAAGGTGGCGCCGCGATAGATGGTCAGCGTGCCCAAAGTCACTACGATCGAGGGGATGTTCAGCCGCCAGACCAAAAGGCCGTTGATGGCGCCGAGCACCAGGCCGACGACCAGCGCAATGACGATCAGCAGCGGGATCGGGATCGCCGGATGCGCGGCGTTCAGCATCGCCACCACCATGCCGGTGAAGCAGAGGTTGGACGCCATCGACAGGTCGATCGACCGGGTCAGGATGACCACCATCTGGCCAAGCGCCAGGATCATCAGGATCGAGGTGTCGTTGAACACCTGACGCAGATTGGCCGGATCGGCGAAGGCCGGAAAACGCGTCGAGATCAGCCCGATCAAGACGATGATGGCAGCAGCCAGCCAGATTTCGCGGTATTTGAGGAAAGCCTTCATGCCGCGATCCCCGCTGCCGTCCGAACCAGCGTCTCGGCGTCCAGCCCCTTGTTGTCGTAGACCGCCGCGACTAGCCCCTCGCGCATGACCACGACACGGTCGGACATGCCGAGGATTTCGGGCAGCTCGGACGACACCATGATCACCGACAGGCCTTGCGCCACCAACTCGGCCATGAAGCCGTGCACGGCGGCCTTCGAGCCGATGTCGATGCCCTTGGTCGGCTCGTCCAGGATGATCACCTTGGGCGACGTCGCCAGCCATTTGGCGATGACGATCTTCTGCTGGTTGCCGCCCGACAGCGTGCCGACATCCTGGCTGAGCGAAGAGGCCCTGAGGTCGAGTCGCTCGGTGTAGGAGCGGGCCAGATCGAACTCCTCCGACAGCCGCAGCAGGCCGGATTTCGACGTGCGCTTGAGCGAAGGCAGCGAGACGTTCTGGAAGATCGGCAGGCCGATCACCACGCCTTGCTTGCCGCGTTCTTCCGGTACGTAGACGATGCCGGCATCGATCGAATCCGCAGCCGATTTCGGCGCGATCGTCTTGCCTTCCAGCGTGATCGTGCCGGCTGAGGTGCGGGTGATGCCCGATATCGCCTGCATCACCTCGCTGCGGCCGGCGCCGACAAGGCCGTAAAAGCCGAGGATCTCGCCCTTGTGCAGTTCGAAGCCGATATCGTTGAATTCGGTCGGATGCGACAGGCCGGAAACGGAGAGCACCGGTGCGCCGATCTCGGCCTTGCGCTGCGGGAAGATGTGATCGACCGCGCGGCCGACCATCAGGCGCACGATCTGGCTCTGGCCGGCATCCTTGATCAGGCCTTCGCCGACCATCTCGCCATCGCGGAACACCGTGTAGCGGTCGGCGATACGGTAGATCTCGTCGAACTTGTGGCTGATGAACAGGATCGCCTTGCCATCGCTCTTGAGGAATTCGATCAGCAAAAAGAGCTCCTCGATCTCCTTCATGGAAAGCGCGGCGGTCGGCTCGTCCATGATGACGATCTGCGCGTCGATCGACATGGCACGCGCAACCGCGACCAGATGCTTGTTGGCGATGCCGAGGTCCTTCAGCCGCGCGTCGGCGTCGATATGGCCGGCATGCATGGTGTCCAGCACTTCGCGCGCATTCTTGCGCATCGTGCGCCAGTCGATGGTGCCGAAACGCGTGCGTGGCGCGTGGCCGAGAAAGATGTTTTCGGCGACGCTCAGATCGTCGAACAGCACGGTTTCCTGGTGGATGGCGGTGACGCCATGGCCGAAGGCGGCATGCGCGCTGGGCAGGGTGACGGCGTGGCCGTCTATGCTGATCGTGCCCCCGTCGGGCTGGTAGATGCCGGTCATGATCTTGACCAGCGTCGACTTGCCGGCGCCGTTCTCGCCGATCAGCGCTGTCACCTGGCCCGGATAGAGCGACAGGCTGACATTGTGCAACGCGCGCACGCCGGGAAAGCTCTTGGAGATGCCGGACAGCGTCAGGCGTGGAGCCGGGGCCGGAGGCCGCTCCTTCACCGCGCCGTGTTGGGCTGTCGTGTCCATAGTCGTATCAAGCCCTGAAACAAGGTTCGTTTAAAGCCGCGGCGGGACGTGAGCCCCGCCGCGTCAGCTCTAGAGAACTCCAGATCAATAGATCTTGGAAAACTTTTCGATGTTCGACTTGTCGAACTGGAAGGGCGGAGCCATTGCAGCCGAGTTGGTGTCGTCGAGCGTGACCTTGCCGACGCGGCCGATCGACAGCGTGGCGCCGGGCTTGGCCTCTTCCTTCTTCACCGCCAGATCATGGGCGAGGTAGACGGCCGAGTAGCCGAGGTCGATCGGGTTCCACAGGGCAACCGCCTGGCTGGAACCGTTGTCGATGAACTTCTTGAACTCGGACGGCAGTGCGAGACCAGTGACATTGACCTTGCCGATCAGGTTCTCGTCGGTGACGACCTGGGCGGCGGCAACGACGCCGACGGTGGTCGGCGCGATGATCGCCTTCAGGTTCGGATAGGACTTCAACAGGCCCTTGGCTTCGTCGGTGCTCTTGGCCGAATCGTCATCGCCGTAGACGGTGGCGACGAGTTTGATCTTGGGGAACTTCTCCGGCAGGATCTTCTTGGCCGCGTCGATCCAGGCGTTCTGGTTGGTCGCGGTCGAGGAGGCCGACAGGATGGCGACCTCGCCGCCTTCCGGCAGGTGGTCGGCGGCGAGCTTGATGATGGTCTCGCCGATCAGGCCGGTGTCGGACGGGTTGAGGTGAAGCTGGCGACCTTCCTTGGCGACGCCCGAATCCCACGAGATGACGGTGATGCCGCGTTCCATGGCCTTCTTCAGCACCGGCACCAGAGCGTCGGCGTCATTGGCCGAAATGGCGATGGCGTTGACCTTCTGCGCGATCAGCGAATTGACCACTTCGATCTGCGCTTCGGCGGTCGCCTTGGTCGGGCCGGTGTAGATGATGTCGACATCGCCGAGTTCCTTGGCCGCCTCTTCGGCGCCCTTGTTGGCGGCATCGAAGAAGCCGTTGCCGAGCGACTTCACCACCAGCGCGATCTTGACGTTTTCGGCATAGGCGGCATTCACGAACATGGCGGCTGAGAATGCAGCCGTCACCATCAATTTCTTCAAGAAGCTCATCGAATTTCCTCCCTTGAGCGTTGCATTCCATCGCCGCTGCGAGCGCGAGTTGGCCTCAGGCCTGCAGTGAAGATTCTTCCTTGTTGGTTGCGGATGTGCGGGCGACGATCAGCGTCACGCCGGCGGTCTCCAGCATCTTGGCTTCACGATCCTCGATGCCGTCATCGGTGATGACGGTGGCGATGCGCGACAGGCCGCACAGGATGAGGCTGGAGCGTTTGCGGAATTTCGAGGAATCGACCAGCACCACCAACTCGTCGGCCTGGTCGATCAGTTTCTGCTCCGCCTGGATCAAGAGCGGATCGCCCTCCATCAGGCCGAGCGGCCCCAGACCCTGCGCACCCATGAACATGCGGCGCGCATAGAAATTGCGCGTCACGTCGTTGTCGAAGGGCGACAGGATGATGTTCTGCTCGCGATAAATGGTGCCGCCCGACAGCATCACCGTATTCTTGGAGTGCTTGAGCAGGTGCTCGGCGATGGGGAACGAATTGGTGAAGATCGGCATGCGGCGGCCGGTCAGGAAATGCACCATCTGGAAGGTGGTGGTGCCGCCATTGATGATGATCGGTTCGCCGTCGTTGCACAGCTCGACCGCTTCACGCGCAATCGCCCGCTTCTGCGAGGCGTTGATGGTTTCGTTGACGGAAAAGGGCCGGCCGGCCAGCCCGATGAACTGCGGCGGCGAGATTGCCTCGGCGCCGCCGCGCACGCGGCGCAGGCGCTTCTGGACGTGGAGAGCCGCGATATCGCGCCGGATCGTCGCCTCGGAGGACTCCGTCAGGTCGACCATCTCCTGCACCGTCACCACAGGCTTTTCCTGGACGGCGGACAGAATGATCCTGTGGCGCTCTTTTTCGTGCATGGTTCCTCCCTGCCCGGGCATCTAGGCACCCAAAACGCGCAGTGTCAATCATTTCCGATCATATAATTTCATTGTGCAGTGCAATATGATCGATATTGATCGTTTGTGATTGACAAGCCGACCGCTTCCGTGGAAATTCGGGGCCAAATGGCCGCGCCTTTTGCGTGCCTTCGGGAGGATTTCTTATGCTCGACAAGCGCACCGGCGCGCGCCTCGCCAATCTGTGGGACGAGGCCAAGGCTCACGCCATGAGCGGGCCGGAACTTCTGGTCTACCGTTCGAACACACTTGGTTCCGACAAGCGGGTCACCAACTATGGCGGCGGCAACACGTCGTCGAAGATCTGGCAGAAAGACCCGCTCACCGGCGAGGATGTCGAAGTGCTGTGGGTCAAGGGATCGGGCGGCGACAGCGCCTCGATCAAGCTGGACGGCTTTGCCACGCTCTACATGGACAAGCTGCGCGCGCTCAAAGGCCTCTATCGCGGCGTCGAGCACGAAGACGAGATGGTCGGCTTCCTGCCGCACTGCACCTTCAACCTCAATCCGCGTGCGGCTTCGATCGACACGCCGCTGCATGCCTACGTGCCGAAGCCCTTTGTCGACCACATGCATCCCGATGCCATCATCGCCATTGCCGCGGCGAAGGATTCGAAGGCGCTGACGAAAGAAATCTTCGGCGAGGCCATCGGCTGGCTGCCGTGGAAGCGCCCTGGCTTCGAACTTGGCCTGTGGCTGGAGAAATTCTGCCTCGAACACCCAGCCGCCAAGGGCGTCATCCTGGAAAGCCACGGCCTGTTCACCTGGGGCGACACCCCCAGGGAATGCTACGAGACGACGATCTCAGTGATCAACCAGGCGATCGAATGGTTCGAGCGCCGCTCCGAGGGTGTCGCTATCTTCGGCGGTGAAGCGGCCAAGTCGCTCGACGCCACTGAGCGCCGTGCCATCGCGGCCAAACTGATGCCGAGGATTCGCGGCCTGATCTCGGAAAGGAGCCACAAAACAGGCCATTTCGACGATTCCACTGCTGTGCTCGAATTCGTCAACTCCAGGGATCTGCGCCCGCTGGCGGCACTTGGCACGTCGTGCCCTGACCATTTCCTGCGCACCAAGATCCGCCCGCTGGTCATCGAGTTCGATCCGGCAAAACCCGATGTCGATGCCGTCATCGCGCGTCTTGCCGACGACATCGCCGAATATCGCGTTGGCTACCAGGCCTATTACGACAGCTGCAAGCATCCGGACTCGCCCGCCATCCGCGATCCCAATGCCGTCGTCTACCTGATGCCCGGCGTCGGCATGTTCACCTTCGCCGGCGACAAGGCGACGGCGCGCATCTCGGGCGAATTCTATGTCAACGCCATCAACGTCATGCGCGGCGCCTCCACCGTGTCGTCTTATGTCGGCCTGCCTGCACAGGAA
>NZ_RZQP01000017.1:0-54453 GCF_003998165.1 Mesorhizobium sp. M7A.F.Ca.US.007.01.2.1
GATCCTGGGTTCGCCCCTCGCTATTCAAATCACGCTGGCTCAGTTCGTCAGGGCGAAGGTCTCCAGCTTGGCGGCATTGTCGCCATTGACCAGAACGCAGTCCATCAATTGCTTTTCCTTGGCCGGCGACTTCTTGTTCTTGATGAAGTCGTTGGCCTGCTCGACCGCCATCTGCGCCTGCGCGAAAGCGGGCTGCAGCACCGTTGCCTTGATGCCGCCCGAGGTGATGGAGTCGCGAACATCGTTCGATCCGTCGAAGCCGACGACGATGACATCCTTGCGGTTCGCCGCGGCAAGTGCCGCATAGGCGCCCATCGCCATCGTATCGTTGCCGGAGATCACGCCCTTGATGTCGGGGTTGGCCTGCAGGATCGATTCCATCTTGGAATAGGCTTCCGTCTGGCTCCAGTTGGCCGACTGCTGGGCGACCATCTTCAGGTCCGGATAGTCGTCGATGACGTCGTGATAACCCTTGGAACGAATGCCGGCATTGGTGTCGGATTCCTTGCCGACCAGCTCGACGAAATTGCCCTTCTCGCCCATCAGCTTGACGAATTCCTGCGCGCCGAGCTGGGCGCCCTGGTAGTTGTTGGAGACGATCTGCGCGACGGCGACGCCGGTGGCGTTGATCTCGCGGTCGATCAGGAAGGACGGAATGCCTGCGTCCTTGGCCTTCTGTACCGCGGCGACGGTGGCGTCGGCGCCGGCATTGTCGAGGATGATCGCCTTGGCGCCGCGGCCGATCGCGGTGTCGATCAGCTCGGACTGCTTGTTGGCGTCGTCGTCATGGACCAGCACCAGCGCCTCGTAGCCGAGTTCCTTGGCCTTGGCTTCGGCGCCGACGGCTTCCGCCTTGAAGAACGGATTGTCGTGCGAGGGCGTGATGATGGCGATGAGATCCGCCGCGTAGGCGGGCACGGTCGTGCCAAGCGCCAGCATGCCGGCGAAAGCCGCAAGCGTCATTCTTCGTGTAAGTTTCATGAAGTCCTCCCGTTTGAAAAATTGCCTTGGTTACCCAAAGCATCTGTCGGCATCCGAATTCGTCAGGCGGCGCGGGCGGCGGATCGCTTTTGGGCTAAAGAGCCGTTTGCCGGCTTCCCCTCCACGGATCGTTGCTCCCCAGCCATCCTCCACTCGCCCAGGCATCGTACTCCTGCGAAAACCCTGTCGATCCGAGCCATGAACAGCTAAGCCAACTGGTATGATGAGTCAACCACGAATTCAGGTGATATGTACCTGATGAGCTACGATGCCGAGCGTCGGCAGCGGTACGGCGACGCGTCACGGCGCTGCGGCAGCGCCTCTCCTCTTCAGGTGATACGCTGAATGCTGGCGGCGATCTCTTCCGGCTCGAACACGCGCTTCCAGTCGTCCCGCATCAGCACCGGCTTGCCGAACTCGATCGCCTTGTTGCAGGCATCCGAGAAAACGCCCTTGGTCTCGCCGAAAATGACGGCGCCCAGCACGTTCATATGGCCGAGCAGGAAGTCGAGCGCCGCCTGCTGGTCGACGCCGCGTGCCACGACCTCGTCGACGGCTTCCTTCATGACCACCAGCAACGAGGCGCACACCGTCTCCGAAAGCCCGGGTTCCAGCAGCGCCATCTGTTCGACGCTGACGCGGTGCGAACGCATGACCGGCGCCCAGATGATCTTCGCGATCGCCTCGCCCTTGGCGTAATCCTCTTCCGGCCCCTGCATCAAGGCGCTGACCATATGCTGCTTGGCCTTGACGCCGCCGAAATAGTCCTTCTTTGCCGCCATGTCTGTTTCGTCGTTGAAGATCGGCGGATGGCAGGGGTGGGTGACGAAATAGGTGAGGTCCGGTCGATTCGGCAGGTGGCCGGCGAAGGGTGCCGCCGCGTCGAGCACCACCACCATGGTGCCCGGCGCCAGCTTGCTCTCGATGCTGCTCGCCACCTTGCCGATATGCGTGTCGGGAACGGCCAGGATCACCACATCGGCGCCCTTGAGCGCCTCGTCGGCACTGACCGTATCGAAACCCAGCCCGGTCTTCAGCCGTTCGCGGCCGGCATCGCTAACCTCGACATGGCGTATCGTGTAGGGCGACCCGCGAAAATTGGTCGACAGGCGGTAGCCCATTTTCCCGCCAGCCCCGAACAGCGCAATCGTTGTCATCTGGTCACCACTCCTGTTCTTCGCCGACGGCATAGCCCGTCGTCAACTGATCGACTGGTATAATCACGCTACCAGATTTTGGCAATCCGATAATGACCATGCGATGCGTTCGCCGCGTCATCGGCTGCCGCCGGCAAGCTCCAGCACGAGAACAATGGATGGCGCGCTCGGATATGACCTCTAGATCACCAGAAGAAGCCCGCGCTTGCCCGCTGAGTGCGCATGAGCGCTGCTCTGCCATCCCCAGAAATAGGAGGCATGTGATAAGGGTCGGAGGTCGGGCCGGGCGCTACTTCAAAAGATCGACCAGCATGTCGAAAGCCGCATCGATATCGCCGCGAACCGCCGCCTGAACTGCCTGCTCGTCCCGGTCGCGCAGGGCCGCAAACATCTGTTGATGGTATGTGTTCGCGGTCGAGTAGGATCCATGCAGCATATTGAAATAGGGGCTGATCTGCAGCCATAGATCCTTGATGATCTTGAGCAGGGTTTCGGATCCCGCTGCTCGGTAGATTGCGAAGTGGAAGGTATAATTCGCCCTGAGATAGGCCTTTACGTCGTCCGCGCCATTCGCGCGTTCCAGTGAGTCCAGATCGCGCGCGAAAATCGCAAGGTCCGCCTCGCTGCGGTTCTGTGAGGCCCAGCCGGCGGCGATGGCCTCTATCTCAAAACGTACATTGCGCAAATCGGTGAGCCGCTCGCGGCTGAGCGCCGGAATACCGATGGAGCGCCCGGATACTACTGTCAGCGCGTTGGCTGCCGTCAGGCGCCGCAGCGCTTCCCTGACCGGCATCGGACTGACGCCAAAGGCGTCGGCGAGGCTCTGAACCGTGACCATCTCGCCCGGCACGATGCTGCCGTCGAGGATCAACTCGGTGACCTGATTGTAGACCCGGTCCTGCAGAGTTTCCTTGGACAGTGGAATGATCTCGACACCAGGCTTCCTGAACGCCGATCCAGCCATCTCCGGTCAACCTTCCCGCCCATGGGCGACACTATTGCTTGTGCCGGAATGCAAGGTTCGTGGTGCCACGTCAAGCGGCCGACATAGCCCGTTTTGATATAAACGATTTCATCATTGATATTTGATCAAATCATGATACGGTCGCTGGCATCGAATGACAAGGGTTTACGTTTTGTGCCCTTGGGAGGCATTCGGTCGTTCTGTTTGGGAGGAGTTCCACATGGGTATCGGATCGAAAGTCCGGCGGCTCGCGCTGCTGGCCGGCATGGCTGCGTGCGCCTTCGGCCTGTCCGCCGCGCAGGCCGCCGAGAAGCACAAGATCTTTCTCAGCATGAGCTACATCGGCAATGATTGGCAGGCGGAGGCGGCCAATATGGTCAAGGCCATGGCCGCTCATAAGAGCCTGGCCGACAAGGTCGACCTGCAGGTCCAGGTCGCTGGCCCCAACGCGCAACGCCAGATTCAGCAGATCAACGCAATGGTGCAAAGCGGCGCCGAAGCCATCGTCGTGTATCCGATCTCGCCGACCGCGCTCAACCAGGTCGTCAAGAATGCCTGCGACAAGGGCGTGAAGGTCTTTGCGTACGACGCCGAGATCACCGAGCCTTGCGCCTACAACGTCCACATAGACCAGCTGGAAGCGGGCAGGGTGACCGCCGAATGGCTGGTCAAGAAGCTCAACGGCAAGGGCAACATCATCGCCATCACGGGCGTCCCGGGAACATCCGTTGACGATCAGCGGACAAAGGCCGCCAAGGAAGTCTTCGCCAAGTATCCTGATATCAAGATCGTCGGCGAGGCTGTCGGCATGTGGAGCCAGGCGGTCGCCCGCACCGAGCTTTCGAAAATCCTGGCCACCCGCAATTGGGACGACATCAACGGACTGTGGATGCAGGTCGGCTGCTTCACCGCCAACTCGATGCAGCTCGAGGCTGGCAAGAAGACCAGCGAACTCCTGCCTTGCGCCGGCGAAGGTTCCAATGGCGGCCGCATCCAGATGCTGCCGGAGGGCACCGAAGTCGAAGGTGCCGCTCCTCCTTATGCACCGGCGGGCGCACAACGCATTTCCTATGCCTCGCCGCCTTATTCGGGTGCGCTGGCGCTGAAGCTTGCCGTCGAGGCGATCGAAGGCAAGGACGTGCCCAAGACCACCATCCTGCCGCTGCCGGTCGTTACCAATGAGACGATCAAGCTGTGCGACGAAGGCACATGGGCGGAGATGAAGGCCGGCTGCAACGCCTTCAAGCCGTCGCTGGTGTCCAATCCGGGCTGGTTTGCCTCGATCTTCTCGGACCAGACACCCGAGGTCGGCCTTAATGCTGCCCTCGTCGGACAACCGGAGAACTAAGCCTCCCAAGGCCCGTGTGACGATGCACGGACAACTGTCCGTGCGTCGTCAATCCATGCCAAGCCGGCGATCGAGGACAATGACAGAACACTCCGAGCTCCCCGCCGTCGAGATCGACGGCATCAGCAAGGCGTTCGGCCCGACCGTCGCGCTGGACGGCGTGTCGTTTGCGATCGCGCCCGGCAGCGTCCATGCCCTGCTCGGTGAAAACGGAGCCGGCAAGTCGACACTGGTGAAGCTGCTGTCCGGGCTGGTCCGGCCGAGCCAAGGCCATGTCCGTGTCTTCGGCAAGGAGATCGCTTACGGCGCACCGCGCGCAGCACATGCGCTCGGCATGCAGACAGCATTCCAGGAGATGACCCTGGTGCGCGATCTCTCCGTGCTCGACAACATGCTGCTGCCTTACGCCCCCGTCGGCATCTCCGGCCTGATCCGCCGCGGTGCCGCCCGCAAGGCCGTTCGCCGCCATATCGAAGATCTCGGTTTCTCCGTCGATCTCGATGCCGAGGTGAGCGAGCTCGAGCTTTCGGTACGCCAGAAGATCGAGATCGCGCGCGCCGTCTACCGCAAGCCGCGCATCCTTTTGCTCGACGAACCGACCTCGACGCTCGCCGGACGCGACGTCGACTGGCTGGGCGACATCATCGCCAGGCTGAAGACCGCGGGTACCACCATCGTCTTCATCACCCACCGCATGCGCGAGGTCCGCGCTTTTTGCGACACGCTGACGATCCTGAGAAACGGCCGCCACATCGTCACCGCGCCGGTCGCCGATGTCTCGGATGCCGACGTCATCGAAAAGATCATCGGCCGCAGCATCGAGCAGACCTTTCCGCCCAAGCCGGACAGCGCCCAGGCCTTCGGTTCGCCGGTTCTGGGCGTGCGCGACCTCAAGGTCGGGCGCAAGCTCGACGGCGCCGGCTTCGATCTGCGCAAGGGCGAAATCCTCGGCGTCGCCGGGTTGCAAGGCATGGGCCAGCAGGACCTGTTCCTGGCCTGCTTTGGCATGGCCGAGATTGAGCGCGGCCACATCCTCGTCGACGGCCGCAAGGTTTGGCTCGGTTCGCCGGCCGATGCCTTGCGCCCCAACATGGCCATCGGCTTGGTGCCGGAAGACCGCAAATCCGAAGGCCTGTTCCTGAAATTGTCGGGCAGCCAGAACGCCACGCTGCCGGTGATATCGAGCTTCACACGGCTAGGCCTTGTCGACGCGCAAGCCGAGACCCGCTCCGTCGAGGCGGCATTCGCCACTGTCGAGGTCGACCGCCGCGCGCTGTGGACGCGGGCCGGTGCGTTTTCCGGCGGCAACCAGCAGAAGATTGCCATCGCCAAGTGGCTGGTGGCGCAGAGCCGCATCCTGCTGTTGTTCGATCCCACCCGAGGCATCGACGTCGGCACCAAGCACGAGCTTTATGTGATGATGCGAAACTACGTGGCTTCGGGCGGTTCGATCCTGCTGCACTCGACGGAGATCCCCGAACTCGTTCACCAATGCGACAGGGTGCTGGTCCTCTATGACGGGCGCATCGCCGCCGAACTCGAAGGCGACGCCATCACCGAACCGGCCATCATGCGCCCGGCGCTCGGCCATGCCGGGGAAGCCGCCGCATGAGCAGCGCAGCAGCCTCATCCCCTGTTCCCGGCGGCTTCGGACTGCGCCGTGCGCTGATGCGCAATCGCGGCGCGCTGATCGCCGCGGCCGTCCTGGCGATCCTGCTCTTCGTCGTCGACTGGATCAGCGCCGGGCCGCTGACCTATTTCGATGTGTCGTTCCTGTCGAGCGGCGGCGCCACCTCGGCGCTCGCGGCGATCGGCCAGACGACCGTGATCCTGTCGGGCGGCTTCGACCTGTCCGCCGGCGCGGTGATATCGCTGGTCAATGCCGTGCTGGCATCGAGCATGGATCCGATGGCGCCAGGCGCAAGCATCCTCCTGTGGACGGCCGTCGGCATCGGCGTCGGCATGGCGGTGGGCGCCTTCAACGGCTTCTTCATCGCGGTGCTGCGCATGCAGCCGATCGTGGTGACGCTGTCCACCATGTTCATCCTGCAAGGCGTCACGCTGCTGGTGATGGACAAGCCCGGCGGCTTCGTGTCGCCCGATCTCGGCACCTTCTATCTCGGCGACGCGATCGCCGGCTGGCTGCCGATGCCGCTGGTGGTGATCGGTGTCGTCCTGCTCGCCTGGTTCTGGCTGAAGGGAACCCGCTTCGGCACAGCACTCTACGCGCTTGGCAGCGATCCGGAGTCGGCCGCTTCCGTCGGCATCAATGTCGTTCTGGTGCGCTTTGCCGTCTATGTCATCGCCGGCGGCTGCTATGGCCTTGCCGGCGTGTTCATCAGCGCCCAGACCGGCAGCGGCGATCCGCTGGTCGGCAATCCGCTGCTCTTGTCGATGTTCGCGGCGGTCGTCGTCGGCGGCACGCGCCTCGGTGGCGGGCAGGGCGGCCCGGTGGGCTCTGTCTTCGGCGCCTTTATCCTGATGATCGTGGTGAACATCCTGCTGGTGCTCAACGTATCGGCCTATTATGCGACCATTGCCGAAGGCACCATTCTGGTGCTGGCGGCACTTGCCGGCTCGATCTCGCATGCATCGGTGCTTGCCGTGCAATTGCGCGCCGCGCGTGCCCGGTTTGCCGCCTGGCGCGCCGGCATATTGCCCTCGCAGCTCGAGCGCGTGGACCGGCGTCTCAAGATCGCCGAGCCAGCCCATGCCCAGCGCAGTCCGGCATCGCCGCGCCCTGCCTTCCATCTGCGCAATGCGGAAACGCTGCGCTATGCGCTGCCGGCCTATGTCTGCCTGCTGCTCATCGTGCTCGTCACCCAGATCTGGCTCGGCCGCGCCATCCTCAATCCGGGGTACTGGAATTCGCTGCTGGTGCTATCGTCCTTCCTAGCCGTCCTGGCGCTCGGGCAGGGAACCGTCATCCTGACCGGAGGCCTCGATCTCTCCGTGCCGTGGACGATCGGCATCTCCGGCATCATCCTGGCGGGCATGGTCAACGGCTCCGACGCCGCCCTTGTCTACGCCTTGCCGGTCGTCCTGGTGATGGCCTGCGCCATCGGCTTCGCCAATGGTTTCGGCATCGTCTATCTCGGCATCTCGCCGATCGTCATGACGCTCGCCACCAACGGCATTCTGCAAGGCTGTGCGCTGCTCTATTCGCAGGGAACGCCGGCCGGGTTTTCCTCGCCGATGCTGCGCTGGGTCATGACGGCCAAGCTCGCCGGCCTGCTGACTCCAATCGTGCTGCTGATGGTCGTCTTTGTCGTCGCAGCGGTACTCCTGCTTGGCCGCACCCCGTTCGGAAGGCGCGTCTACGGCATCGGCAACGGGCTGCGCGCGGCGCGCTTGTCGGGCATCGGCGTCGAGCGCACGCTGATCCTGGTCTACATGCTTTCGGCCGTCTGCGCGGCTGTTGTCGGCGTCATGCTGACCGGCTTTTCGGGTCAGGCGAGCCTCGGCATGGGCGACGACTATCTATTGCCGTCGATCGCCGTGGTGGTGGTCGGCGGCGCGCTGATCACCGGCGGGCGCGGCCACTATCTCGGCATGCTCGGCGGCGTGTTGTTGCTGACGGCACTGCAGATGCTGCTCGCCGGCACCACGCTTCCCTATGCCACGAGGGCAATTCTTTACGGACTGGTCGTTCTGGGCGCCGTCATGGCGCTGCGCGAACGGCGGCTGCAATGAGAAGGACAGGACCATGAGCACAAGGGCGCCGGCATCGGCGGACGAATTTTTGACCGGGCTGAAAGGCCAGCGCGTGCTGGTGACGGCGGGCGCAGGCGGCATCGGGTTTGCCATAGCCGACACGCTGTCACGCCTCGGCGCCCGCATCGTCGTCTGCGACGTTTCCGACGAGGCGCTGGCCGCTGCTCCCAGCAAGATCGACCTGGTCGCGGCGGTCAAGGCCGACGTCTCGCGCGACGAGGACGTCGACCGTCTGTTCGAGGCGGTCGAGAAAAAACTCGGCGGGCTCGATGCGCTGATCAACAATGCCGGCATTGCCGGGCCGACCGGCGGTGTCGACGAGATCGATCCGGCGGACTGGCGGCGCTGCATCGACATCTGCCTGACCGGCCAGTTCCTGTGCGCCCGGCGCGCGGTGCCGCTGATCAAGGCGGCGGGCGGCGGTTCGATCGTCTCGATGTCGTCGGCCGCCGGCCGCCATGGCTACGCCTTCCGCACACCCTATTCGGCGGCCAAGTTCGGTGTCATCGGTTTCACGCAAAGCTTGGCCAAAGAGCTCGGGCCGCACGCCATCAGGGTCAACGCCATCCTGCCCGGCATCATCGAGGGCCCCCGCATCGAAGGTGTTATCTGGGCGCGCGCCAAGCAGGTCGGTATCAGCCACGAGGAGATGACCGGACGCTATCTGCAGAACATCTCGCTGCGCCGCATGACCAGCCCTTATGATGTCGCGTCGATGGTCGCCTTCCTGCTCTCCGATGCGGGGATCAACATTTCCGGCCAGTCGCTCGGCGTCGACGGCAACGTCGAAACACTTTGAGGAACAAACCATGGCCAATGTCGCGATCGTCGGAAGCGGGTTCATCGGGCGGGCCTGGGCGATCAGCTTCGCCCGCGCCGGCCATGACGTGCGGATGTGGGACCAGTCGCCCACTGCCACAGGTGGAGCCCGCGACTACATTGCCGGCGTGCTCGGCGATCTCGCCGCGAACGATCTTCTGCGGGGACAGCAAGCCGGTGAGGTTCTTGACCGTATCTCCGTTGTCGCCGAGCTTGAAGAGGCGTTGGCAGGTGCCGTACATATCCAGGAGAACACGCCCGAGAATCTCGAGGTGAAGCGCAAGGTGTTCTCCTTGATCGACACGCTTGCCGATCCGCGAACAGTCATTGCCAGTTCCACCTCGGCGCTGTTGCCGTCGAAATTCACCGACCATCTGCAAGGGCGGCAGCGCTGCCTGGTCGTGCATCCGATCAACCCGCCCTATCTCATTCCGGCGGCCGAAATCGTGCCGGCGCCGTGGACCTCGGCCGAGACGGTCGAGAGAACCCGCGCCTTCCTCGTCGACGCCGGCCACGCGCCACTGGTCATGCAGCGCGAGCTTGACGGCTTCATCATGAATCGCCTGCAAGGCGCATTGCTGGAGGAAGCTTTCCGGCTTGTCGCCGATGGCTACGCCAGTGTCGAGGATGTCGACGTCGGCATCCGCGACGGGCTGGCGCTGCGCTGGTCGTTCATGGGGCCGTTCGAGACCATCGATCTCAATGCACCCGGCGGCGTGCGCGACTATGTCGAGCGCTATCAGGGCATCTATTCCAACATCTTTCCCCAGACGCAGCGGCGCGTCGACTGGGCCGGCAAGGTCATCGATACGGTCGAGGCTGATCGCCGCAAGCGACTGCCACAGCAAAGCCTAGGCGACCGGCAGGTGTGGCGTGACCGCCGGCTCATGGCGCTCGCCGCCCACAAGAGAAAATCGGATCAGGAGTTTGGAGAATGACGCAAACCAGTCGCAAGCCGGGACCTGCACAGACCAGGGGCAAGGTCATCATCACCTGCGCGGTGACGGGCGCCATCCACACGCCGACCATGTCGCCCTATCTGCCGATCACGCCCGACCAGATCGCTTCGGAGGCGATCGCGGCGGCGGAAGCCGGTGCCGCGATCCTGCATCTGCATGCCCGCGATCCGGAAACCGGCAAGCCCGACCAGACGCCGGAGGCCTTCGCCCGCTTCCTGCCGCGCGTCAAGCAAGGCACCAACGCCGCCATCAACATCACCACCGGTGGCAGCCCCTACATGAAGGTCGAGGAGCGCGTGCGCCCGGCCGCCCAGTTCAAGCCGGAAGTCGCCTCGCTCAACATGGGCTCGATCAATTTCGGGCTCTATCACCTGGCCGACAAATACGAGACCTTCAAATTCGATTGGGAAAAGCCGCATCTGGAAGCGACGCGCGACCTCGTCTTCCGCAACTCATTCAAGGACATCGAGTACATTCTGGCGACCTGCTACGACAACGGCACGCGCTTCGAGTTCGAGTGCTACGACATCGCCCATCTGTACAACCTTTCCCACTTCGCCGACCGTGGGCTGGTGAAGCCGCCTTTCTTCGTGCAGTCGGTGTTCGGGCTGCTCGGCGGCATCGGCACGCATCCAGAAGACGTCGCCCATATGAAGCGCACTGCCGACCGGCTGTTTGGCGACCAGTTCCGGTGGTCGGTGCTGGGCGCCGGCGCCAGCCAACTGCGCATCGCCGCGCAATCGGCGGCCCTTGGCGGCAACATCCGCGTCGGGCTGGAGGACAGTCTGTGGGCGGGCAAGGGCAAGCTTGCCAAATCGAACGCCGAGCAGGTCTTGCTGGCCCGCAAGATCATCGAAGGGCTCGGCATGGAGGTGGCGACGCCCGACGAGGCACGCGAAATCCTGTCATTGAAAGGCGGGGACAAGGTCGCTTTCTGAGGCGGCCCGAGCAATCGCCGCGAGACGCAAAACGGAGGAGGACGGCATGAAGATCGAAGTCGTGGTGGACGTGAAGACCACACTGGGCGAAGGACCGCTGTGGGACGTCGAACAGGAACGACTCTACTGGATCGACAGCTTCGACGGGCGCGTGTTTCGGGCGACCGCCGACGGGCGCGAGATCCGGTCATGGGACGTGCCGATGAAGATCGGCTCAATGGCGCTGCGCAAGGATGGCGACGGCGCTGTCGTCTCGCTGCAGCGCGGCTTCCATCTGCTCGATTTCGCCACGGGCGAGGTGACGCTGATCCACGATCCCGAGCCGGACAAGCCGATGAACCGGCTCAACGACGGCAAGGTCGACCGGCGCGGCCGTTTCTTCGCCGGCTCCATGGATACGATGGAAGAGGGGCCGTCCGGCGGTCTCTACAGGCTCGATCCGGATTTCTCCGTCACCCGGATCGATTCCGGCATCATCTGCTCCAACGGTCCATGCTGGAGCCCCGACGACCGCACCTTCTATTTCGCCGATACCTGGACCGGCGAGATATGGGCCTACGACTACGATATCGCCACCGGTGCCGCCACCAACAGGCGTACCTTCGTGCGCGTCGACACCAGCCGAGGCGGTGCGGCGGACGGCTCGACCGTCGACGCCGAGGGCTATCTCTGGAATGCGCTGGTCTATGACGGAAGGCTGGTGCGCTACGCGCCCGATGGCAGCATCGATCGCATCATCGACATGCCGGTCAAGAAGATCACCAGCGTCATGTTCGGCGGACCGAAGCTCGACACCCTCTACGTCACCTCGATGGCCAAGCCGCCGCTGCCGCGTTTTCCCGGCGACGGCGTTTTGCGCGGCAGCCTGTTCGCCATATCAGGCCTTGGCGTTAGGGGCGTTGCGGAACCGCGCTTCGGCGGCTGACGCCAGGCAAGCGAAGCGCCGGTAAAATACGCAGATCAGGCCTTGGCGCAGGAATTCGGGCAAGTCTGGCAATTGATGCCGAACGTGTGCATATACAGGCATACATATATCCATGCAGAGGGGTTTCCGTTAGGCTGAGCGCCCCGCGTCAAACGGGAGCATCGATTGCCAGGATTTGCGGAAAGTGTGATGCAGGGGCCGCGAACCGTGGCCGAACAGGTCGCCAATGTCCTGCGCGAAGCGATTGCCAGTGGCACCATCAAGGCGGGCACTTCGCTGCGCCAGGACGAATTGGCCGAGCAGTTTGGCTTCAGCCGCATGCCGATTCGTGACGCCCTTCGCCAATTGGAAGCCGAAGGCATTGTTTCCATCCATCCGACAAAAGGCGCGCAGGTCGCCCGGATGGACAGCGCCGAGATCAGTGAAATCTATGCACTGCGCGAATTGCTCGAATGCGAGGCGTTGCGGCTTTCGCTTCCCAATCTCGCCGGTGACAGGCTCGACGAGGCGGAACAGGTTCTCGATCAGATCGACGCGGAGCGCAATGTCGGCCGATGGGGCGCGCTGAACCGTGCCTTTCATCTGGCTCTCTACGATGCCTGCGGCAACAATCGATTGCTGGCCTTAATCGAGGCGCACCACAATGCCGCCGATCGCTACGTCCGCATCCTGCTGTCGAACCTGGACTATCGCAGCCGCTCGCAGACGGAGCACCGCGATCTGCTGGCCGCCTGCCGGTGGCGCGACGGCGACAGGGCCATAGGCATTCTGAGGCAGCATCTTCGCGAGGGAAGCGAGACGCTGGTCAGCGCGATCAGGGAAGATGGCCTGTCGCGAAAATCCTGACGACATGGCTTGATTTGCCTCTGCGCACGATCACTGCCACATATTGCAACATCGCTACTCGATCCGAGGATCATCATGTCCCCCGACAGCAGCCTGCCGGCGCGCGCCCTTGCTCCACGTCGCCACGAAGAGATCCTGCGGCGGCTGGGCGCCCAGGGGTCTGTCAGTGTCGCCGAACTGGCCGGGTTCTTCGATGTCTCGCGCGAAACCATCCGCCGTGATTTGAAGCTGCTGTCGGATAAGGGACGGCTCGGCATCGTCCATGGCGGCGCCGCCCGCTTCGAGCCGAGCGAACCGGCAATGAGCTTGCGCAGCCACGAAAATGCCGGAGGCAAGGCCGCGATCGGCAGGCTGGCCGCCGGTCTTGTAAAGGACGGCATGGTGGTGTTCCTCGATTCCGGCACCACCACATTGGCCGTCGCACAAGCCATGGCCGACCTGCGCGATCTCACCATCTGCACGGCGAGCCTGAAGATCGCGCTTCTACTGTGCCACGTCTCAGGCATGCGCGTGCATGTGCTGGGTGGCGAAGTCGATCCCGGCGAGGAAGCAGCCTCCGGCATCGACATGCTCGAAGCCATGTCGCGCTTTCGCGTCGACATCGCCTTCCTCGGTGGTGGCGCGCTGTCGCCCGACGGCGAGGTGACCGATTTCACCCGCGCCGGCGCGGAACAGCGCAGCCGCATGATCGCGCTTGCCGCCAAAACCTACTTCGTTCTCGACAGCAGCAAGTTCGCAAAGCTGACGCCGCTCAGGATTCCGAATTTTCAACGCGCCGCCGGCGTGATCGTCGACGCGAAACCGCAGGCTGACATCGCTGAAGCGCTTGCGCGCAAAGGGCCTGAGCTGATGATTGCCCCTTTGATGTGATATTTTGTGGTATTTTGTGTTGATATTTGGAATTCGGCTGCTATGATCCAACCGGTGTCAAAACGGCAGGATGTCCCATGGCAAACGAATTCCCCACGCAAGCGCGCGTCGTCATCGTCGGCGGCGGTATCATTGGCTGCTCGGTCGCCTATCATCTGACGAAGCTCGGTTGGACCGATGTCGTGCTGCTCGAACAGGGGCAACTCAGCGGTGGCACCACCTGGCACGCCGCAGGGCTTGTCGGCCAGTTGCGCAGTCATTCCAACATGACCAGCCTGATCAAATACTCCACGCAGCTCTATGGCGAGCTGGAGGCCGAGACCGGGCTCGCCACCGGTTGGAAGAATTGCGGCTCGCTATCGGTGGCGCGGACCGCCGACCGCATGACGGTGCTGAAGCGCACGGCCGCATCGGCACGCGCCCAAGGCGTCGAGATCGACGTGATTTCGCCGAAGGAGGCGGCCGATCTATGGCCGGTCATGGCGACCGACGATCTGGTCGGCGCCGTCTGGCTGCCGGGCGACGGCAAGGCCAATCCGACCGATCTCACGCAATCGCTGGCCAAGGGTGCGCGCAATCGCGGCGCGAAAATTTTCGAGCGGGTCAAGGTCACCGGCATCAGCGTGAAGAACGGCGTCGCCTGCGGTGTCGAGACGGACCGCGGCAACATTGCCGCCGAGATCGTCGTCAATTGCGCCGGCCAGTGGGCGCGCAAGGTCGGGCTGATGTGCGGCGTCTCGGTGCCGCTGCATTCGGCCGAGCACATGTACATCGTTACCGGCAGGATCGAGGGCGTGCATCCGGACCTGCCGGTCATGCGCGACCCCGACGGGTTCATCTATTTCAAGGAAGAGGTCGGCGGCCTGGTCATGGGTGGCTTTGAGCCGCACGCCAAGCCGTGGGGCATGAATGGCATTCCCGAAAATTTCGAGTTCGCGCTGTTGCCGGACGATTGGGATCAGTTCGAGATTTTGATGGAAAACGCGCTTGTCCGCGTGCCGCAATTGGCCGAGGCCGAGGTCAAGAAATTCTACAACGGTCCCGAAAGCTTCACGCCGGACAACAATTTTCTCCTCGGCGAGGCGCCGGAACTGAAGAATTTCTATGTCGGCGCCGGCTTCAACTCCATGGGCATCGCCAGCGCCGGCGGCGCGGGCAGGGCGCTGGCGGAATGGATCGTCAACAGCGCGCCGACCATGGATTTGTGGCCGGTCGACATCAGGCGTTTCGCCTCTTTCAACAACAATCCGCGCTGGCTGCATGACCGTGTCAAGGAAACGCTCGGCTTGCATTACGCCATGCCGTGGCCGAACCGTGAACTGGACACGGCGCGGCCGTTCCGCCGCTCGCCGCTCTACGACCGGCTCGCCGCCAAAGGTGCCTGCTTCGGTTCCAAGATGGGCTGGGAGCGCGCCAACTGGTTCGCGGCACCGGGAGAGAAGACCGAGAACGACTATGCCTTCGGCCGCCAGAACTGGCACGAGGCGGTCAAGCGCGAAATGAAGGCGACACGCGAAGCCGTCGCCGTCTTCGACCAGACCTCTTTCGCCAAGCTCCTCGTGCAGGGCCGCGATGCCTGCGCCGTGCTCAACTGGATCTGCGCCGGAAATATCGACGTACCGGACAGTACGTCTGTTTACACGGGCGTGCTCAATGCACGCGGTGGCTATGAGAGCGATCTCACCGTTATGCGACTCGGCGCGGAGAAATTCCTCATCGTCACCGGGTCCGCACAAGCTGTCCACGATGCCGACTGGATCGTCAAAAACATTCCGTCCGACGCGCATGCAATCGTGACCGACGTCACCTCGTCCTACGCGGTGCTGGCGTTGATGGGACCGCGATCACGCGATCTGCTGGGCAAACTCTCCTCGGCCGATCTTTCCAACGCCGGCTTTCCCTTCGCCACCATCCGCGAGATCGATATCGGCTATGCCACCGCCTATGCCAACCGTATGACCTATGTCGGCGAACTGGGCTGGGAACTGATCGTGCCGACAGAATTCGCCGTCGGCGTCTATGAGGCGCTGCATGAGGCGGGCCGTGAATTCGGTCTGCTGGACGCCGGTTACTACGCGCTCGATGCCTTGCGCATCGAAAAGGGTTTTCGCGCCTGGGGCAGGGAGTTGACGCCTGATATCGACCCCTGGCAGGCCGGGCTTGGCTTCGCCGTGGCGATGGACAAGCCAGGTGACTTTATCGGCCGCGACGCGCTGGTTGAGACGAAGCCATCGGCAGCACCGGCAAGACGCATCGTGCTGTTCACGCTCGATGATGCCGAGCCGATGCTGTGGGGCGGCGAACTGATCCTGCGCGACGGCAAGCCGGTCGGCGAAGTCCGCTCGGCCGCCTACGGCCACACGCTTGGCCGCTCGGTGGCGCTCGGCCTGATCGAGAACGAGGCGGGCGTCGACGCTGCATTTCTCACCGGTGGTCGTTTCGAGATCGACCTTGCCGGCGTTCGCCATGCCGCGACAGCACATCTGCGCAGCCCCTACGATCCGAAGTCGGAGCGGGTGAAGGCTGATGCGGTGGAGATCAGGGCCGCCGCTTAATCCGCCGACATCGAGCGCGCCATATCCAGGAAAGCCCGCACCAGTTTGCCGCCGCTGCGTTCACGCAGGCAGATCAACGCCTCGTCCATCAGGGTCTCGGGAGCATCGATGGTGATCGGCACCAGCCGCGAATCCTGGCCGAATTCGGCCGCCGAGACAAAGCCGATGCCGGCGCCCGAGGCGACGATCTCGCGGACGGCTTCGCGGCCCTCGGCTTCGATCGCCGGCCTCAATTCGATTTTCGAGGCGGCTGCGAGATCTTCGAGTTTCTGACGCGTCTTCGATCCACGCTCGCGCATGACCAGTGATTCCTGCGCGAGCTGCTTGAGGGTGAGCGACTTTTTCGCGGCCAGCGGGTGGTCGACGGATGCAAACGCGATGATCGGCGTCGAGTTGAGTTTCAGCACCTCGAAATCGCGCCCCGTCGGCACCTCGCCCAGCACGCCGATATCGGCATCGTAGCTGTAGAGGCTGCTGATCACCGTCTCGGTGTTGCCGGCGCGCACCGAAACCTGCACGCCGGGATAGCGGGCCCGGAAGCTGCCGAGAATGTGAAGCAGATGATGTGCGGCATCGGCGACGATGCGCAGCGTGCCGGAACGCAGGGCGCGGGACTCCGTCAGGAGTTCGAGCGCCTGTTGCTCGGTATCGAACATGCGGTGGGTTATTTCGAGCAATTTCTGGCCCGAATGGGTCAGCGTGACCTGCTTCTTGTTCCGATTGAACAGCAGCACATCATACTCTTCCTCGAGCTTGCGCACCTGGTCCGAGATCGCCGGCTGGGTCAGGAAGAGCGCCTCGGCGGCGCGAGAAAAGCCACCGCAGATGGCCACCTGGTGAAAGGCTCGCAACTGGACGTAGCGCATCTCCCGTGCCTCCGACACTTCTGAAATCACCGACATCTTATCATAAGGATTGCTTAGGAAAAGATCGAAAGGAACGATTTGACTTATGTTTTGCCGACCCTCAGCCTGAGCATGGGTCGACATCCCTGCCGGCCGTTGGCACCGGAGGCGTCGCCATGCAATTTTCCATCATCCTGCTGCATCTGGCGGGTGCGGTCATGCTGCTGCTCTGGGCCGTGCATATGGTGCGCACGGGTGTCGAGCGGGCCTGCGGGCCCGCTTTGCGTGATGCCCTGAGGCAAGCCCGGGGTGAGCGGATCAAATCGGCCGGCGTCGGCACCGTGCTTGCCGTGCTGCTGCAGAGCTCGACCGCCGTCGCTATCCTGGCGGCCGGGTTTGCCGCCAGCGGCATGGTTTCGGTGTCGGCCGGGCTGGCGATCCTGCTGGGCGCCGATCTCGGTTCCGCCCTGGTCGTGCAGGTGCTGTCGTTCGACCTCAGCTGGCTTGTGCCGGCGCTGATCCTGGTCGGCGGCGCGATGGCCCTGAAGTTCGAAGTGGCTGGCATCAGGCATAGCGGGCGAATCCTGATGGGGGTCGCCTTCGTCCTGTTGTCGCTGCATATGATCGGCGAGGCGACCGCACCGATGCGGCAGAGCACCTTGCTGCCACTGGTGATCTCCTATCTGCGCGCGGACTATTTCACCGCCTTTGCCGCCGCTGCCCTGTTCACATGGCTGATCCACTCCAGCGTCGCGGCGATCCTGCTGTTCGTCACGCTTGCCGCGCAAGGCGTCTTGCCGGTCGAGGTCGGTCTGTTCTTCATCCTCGGCGCCAATTGCGGCGGCGCGCTGATCGCGGTTTGGCTGACGCGCGGCGAAGCCGTCGAGGCGCGCCGTATCCCGCTCGGCAATCTGATCTTTCGCGGCACGGCGGCGCTGGCGGCTTTGTTCGCGCTTCAGGCCGTGACCTTCCCGGCGCATCTGTTCGGCGCAACCGAAGGCCGCCAGCTGGTCAACCTGCACCTTGCCTTCAATCTGGTGCTGGTCATCTGCTGCTTGCCGTTCACCGGCATGATGGAGCGGCTGGTCGCCTTGTTGATCGCAGACAGGCCGGTGGCAAAGGCCGAAGAGGGTGGAGACCTGATGTCGCGCCGCACCAGCGCGCTCGACCGCACCGTCATGCGCACACCCGGTCTTGCGCTAGCCAGTGCCACCCGCGAGCTGCTGCGCATGGGCGAAGTCGTCGAGGTGATGCTGCGCCCAGTGATGGATTTCTTCGACGCCGGCACCGGCGACCAGATACGCCAGGCCCAAAAACTCGATGAGGAGGTCAACCGCGCCCATACCGAAATCAAGCTCTACATTGCCGAAGTTAACCGCGGCAGCATGAGCGTAGCCGAAGCGCAGCGCGGCATCGAGCTCACAGACTTCGCCATCAATCTCGAACGCGCCGGCGACATCGTCGCCAAGAACCTGCTCGTGCTCACCCAGGAGCTGCGTGACAAGAACCTGCGCTTCTCACGCGACGGCTGGAGCGAACTGGCCGGGCTTCACAACCGTGTCATGGCCAACATGCAGCTTGCACTCAATGTGCTGGTGTCGAGCGATCTCGATTCGGCGCGGCAACTCGTCGTCGAGAAGGAGCGGATGCGCAGACTGGAACGCACGAGCCACGACCGTCACCTCAAGCGCCTGCAATCGGGAATGCCGCAGAGCATCGACACCAGCGACATCCACCTGGAGGCCGTGCGGGCGCTGAAGGAGATCAACTCGCTGATGGCCTCGGTCGCTTATCCCTTGCTGACGCAGAGCGGTGATCTGCTCGAAAGCCGGCTGGCGAGAGGGGCTGCGGAAGTGAGGGCTCCCGCACTGGCCTGAGGACGGATTCCCGCCCGGCATATCATCATTAAAATCTATAAATCGATACAAAATAACGATTTTACAAATAGATCATTCAGGCCGAGAATAAGGCCACATCGAACGCAGATCGAGCGGAGGACAACATGCTCGCCGAGACGAAATTTGCCGCGGAGCCGCTGGCCAGCCCGGCGCTGGGCGAGCCGTATCTTCTGACCCCGGGGCCGCTCACCACGGCCTATTCGGTCAAGCAGGCGATGTTGCGCGACTGGGGATCGTGGGACGGCGACTTCCGCGCCATGACATCGGATATGCGTCGCCGGCTGCTGGCGCTGACCGGGGACAGGAACGATGAGTTCGACTGCGTGCCGATGCAAGGCAGCGGTTCTTTCTGCGTCGAAGCGATGCTGGGGTCGTTCGTGCCCAGGGACGGCAAGGTTCTTGTGCTGGCCAACGGCGCCTACGGCCTGCGCGCCGCGCAGACCATGCAGTATCTCGGCCGCGCCTATACGCTGATCGACAAGGGCGACTATCTGCCCCCGCGCGGCGACGAGGTGGCAGCGGCCCTCGCGGCCGACCCTGATATCACCCATGTCATCGCCATCCATTGCGAGACCAGTTCCGGCATCCTCAACCCGGTCGCTGAAATTGCCGAAGCCGTCCATGCCAAGGGTCGCAAGCTGCTTGTCGATTCCATGAGTGCGTTCGGCGCCGTGGCGCTCGACGTCAACGAAATCCGCTATGAGGCGATGGTCTCGTCCGCCAACAAGTGCATCGAAGGCGTTCCGGGTTTTGGCTTCATCATCGCGCGCAAGAGCGAACTGGAGGCCGCCAAAGGCAGGAGCCATTCGCTGTCGCTCGATGTCCACGCCCAGTGGGCGCACCTGAACAAGACCGGCCAGTGGCGCTACACGCCGCCGACGCATGTCGTGGCCGCCTTCCTCGAAGCACTGCGCCAGCATGAGGCCGAAGGCGGCGTCGCCGGCCGTGGCGCCCGCTATACGAGGAACCGCGACGTTATGGTGGCCGGCATGCGCGACCTCGGTTTCGAGACACTGCTCCGGGATCGCTGGCTGTCGCCGATCATCGTCACCTTCTTCAACCCGGCTCATGCCAGTTTCGCGTTCGACCGTTTCTACGACCTGATGAAGGACAAGGGCTTCATCATCTATCCGGGCAAGCTGACCGCCGTGGATTCGTTCCGCGTCGGCTGCATCGGCCAGATGGACGAACATGTCATGCGCCGCGTCGTCGAGGCGGCAGCGTTCTCGCTTCATGAAATGGGCGTCGACACCGCCGCCCCACCCGCCGCGGCACTTGCCGAACGCGCCAAACTCGCCGCCTGAAGCGGCCGATTTCGAGGATATCAGATGAACCAGATGTCTCCCATCAATGTCGCCGTCAACGGCCGCACCTACGCCTGGCCTCGCGTGCCGGCCATCGCCATCTGCCTTGACGGCTGCGAGCCGGCCTATCTCGACGAAGCCATTCGTGCCGGGCTGATGCCGGCTCTGGCCAGGATCAAAGAGAAGGGCACGGTGCGTTTTGCGCACTCGGTCATTCCGAGCTTCACCAATCCCAACAATCTGTCGATCGCCACCGGCCGGCCGCCGTCGGTGCATGGCATTTGCGGCAACTATCTCTATGAGCGCGAGACCGGCAAGGAAGTGATGATGAACGACCCGCGCTTCCTGCGCGCGCCGACCATCTTCCAGGCCTTCTACGATGCCGGCGCCAAGGTCGCCGTGGTCACCGCCAAGGACAAGCTGCGTGCGCTGCTCGGCAAGGGCCTCGCCTTCGACGAAGGCCGCGCGCTGTGCTTCTCTGCGGAAAAATCCGACACCACCAGCAAGGCCGAGCACGGCATCGACAATGCCTCGAAGCACTTTGGGCTGCCGGTGCCGGAGGTTTATTCGGCCGAGCTGTCGGAATTCGTCTTTGCCGCCGGTGTTCAGCTGCTGAAGGAATTCCGCCCCGATATCATGTACCTGACGACCACCGACTATGTGCAGCACAAATATGCGCCGGGCGTGCCGCAGGCCAACGCCTTCTACGAGATGTTCGACAAGTACCTGACCGAGCTCGATGCGCTGGGTGCTGCCATCGTCGTCACCGCCGACCATGGTATGAAGCCCAAGCACAAGGCCGACGGCTCGCCCGACGTCGTCTACGTCCAGGATATTCTCGACGAGTGGCTGGGCAAGGACGCCGCCCGCGTCATCCTGCCGATCACCGACCCCTATGTCGTGCACCACGGCGCGCTCGGCTCGTTCGCCACCGCCTATCTGCCTGACGGCGCCGACCAGGCCGGCATCATGGCGCGGTTGGCCAGGATCGACGGCATCATGCTGGTCGTCGACAGCCCGACGGCCTGCGAGCGCTTCGAGCTTCCGGCCGACCGCATCGGCGACATCGTGCTGATCTCGACCGAGAACAAGACGATCGGCACCTCGGAACATCGCCATGACCTGGCGGCTCTGAACGAGCCGCTACGGTCGCATGGCGGGCTGACGGAGCAGGAGGTGCCGTTCATCGTCAATCGTGTGCTGCCGGAATTGCCGAACGAACCTGTGTTGAGAAACTTCGACGCCTTCTACTACGCCACCATGGCGGCGGCGCTGGCTTGAGTCGAGCGTGATTGTCGACCCCCACTCCGCCGAGCTTCGCTCGGCACCTCTCCACCGATCGACGGGGGAGAGGAAAGGCGCCAGGGTTAGCCGCGGCTTAGCCTGGAAACGTTGAGGCACTGACCTCGCCTGATTTCCTCTCCCCCGTCGATCGGGGGAGAGGTGGCCCGAAGGGCCGGAGTGGGGGTCGATCCTCCGCGCAACAGGAATCTGCTGGAGCAGAACCCATGACCAAGCTCGACCCCGCCATCAAAGTTCGCCACGAGCCGATGCGCATCGCCGGCAGACGAGTCGATGCCGACGGCGTCGTCGAGGTGCGCTACCCCTGGAACGACACCGTCATCGGCACCGTTCCGGCCGGCCGCGCCGATCACGCCCGCCAGGCGTTCGAGATCGCCGCCGGCTACAAATCGAAGCTGACCCGCTACGAGCGTCAGCAGATCCTGTTCCGCACCGCCGAGGCATTGGCCTCGCGCCGTGAAGAAATCTCCGATCTCATCACGCTCGAGCTCGGCATCTCCAAGACGGACTCGCTCTATGAGGTCGGCCGTGCCTATGACGTGTTCACGCTGTCGGCGCAGATGTGCATCCAGGATGACGGCCAGATCTTCTCCTGCGACCTCACCCCGCACGGGAAGGCGCGCAAGATCTTCACCACTCGCGAGCCGTTGAAGGCGATCTCGGCGATCACGCCGTTCAATCATCCGCTCAACATGGTCTCGCACAAGGTGGCGCCGGCGATCGCCACCAACAATTGCGTGGTTGTCAAGCCGACCGAACTGACGCCGATGACCGCACTTCTCCTGGCCGACATTCTCTATGAAGCCGGTTTGCCGCCTGAAATGCTGTCGGTGGTGACCGGCTGGCCGGCCGATATCGGCAACGAGATGATCGCCAATGAAAACATCGACCTGATCACCTTCACCGGCGGCGTGCCGGTCGGCAAGATGATCGCCCGCACCGCCGGCTACAAGCGCCAGGTGCTGGAGCTCGGCGGCAACGACCCGCTGATCATCCTCAACGATTTGTCGGACGAGGATCTGGCAAAGGCGGCGGATCTTGCAGTGGCCGGAGCGACGAAAAACTCCGGCCAGCGCTGCACGGCGGTCAAGCGCATCCTCGTCCAGGAAAGTGTCGCCGACCGCTTCGTGCCGCTGGTGCTGGAGCGGGCGAAGAAGATCCGCTTCGGCGATCCGATGGACCGCGCGACCGACCTTGGCACCGTCGTGCACGAGAAGGCGGCGGCGCTGTTCGAAGCCCGCGTCCACATGGCTGCCGAGCAAGGCGCCGAAATCCTCTACAATCCGGGC
Organism: Mesorhizobium sp. M7A.F.Ca.US.007.01.2.1; assembly: GCF_003998165.1. NCBI lineage: Bacteria > Pseudomonadati > Pseudomonadota > Alphaproteobacteria > Hyphomicrobiales > Phyllobacteriaceae > Mesorhizobium > Mesorhizobium sp. M7A.F.Ca.US.007.01.2.1. The sequence continues at coordinate 22,715 of NZ_RZQP01000017.1, forward strand.
CGCCAGGGCGCGTTGCTGCCGCCAATCGTCGTCGATCGCGTGCCGCACACATCCGAATTGGTGATGGAAGAGACGTTTGGGCCCATCATCCCGATCGTGCGCGCGCCCGATGACGACGAGGCGCTGATCGCATTGTCCAACTCGACCGCCTTCGGGCTGTCGTCGGGCGTCTGCACCAACTCGTTTCCCCGCATGCAGAAATACATCGCCGGGCTGCAGGTCGGCACCGTCAACATCTGGGAAGTGCCGGGCTATCGCATCGAGATGTCGCCCTTCGGCGGCATCAAGGATTCGGGCAACGGCTACAAGGAAGGCGTCATCGAAGCGATGAAGAGCTACACCAATGTGAAGACATTTTCGCTGCCCTGGTCCTGACCGGACGGCATTGACGGATAGAACAATCGAGGGAGCGTTCGCCGCTCCCTCATTCGCATTTCGGAGACCATGATGGCCGCGATATCTGAACTTGTGCACACCGAAGGCGATTCCAACACCACAGCGGCTCGCGGTCGCTGGGATGCCGGGCAGGGCGATCCGCGGATCCGCGGCCTGCTCGATCGCGACGCGGCCGCCTTCATGCACCAGAGCCTGTCCAGCCCCTGTTTGTCGACGATCGCCAAGGCGCAAGGCATCTGGATCGAGGATACCGCCGGTCGCCGCTTCATGGATTTCCACGGCAACAGCGTCCATCACCTCGGCTATGGTCACCCGAGGCTTGTGGCCGCCATCAAGAAGCAGCTCGATGAGCTCTGCTTTGCGCCGCGCCGCTTCACCTGTGAGCCCGCCGTCGAACTGGCCGAGAAGCTGGCGGCATTGGCGCCCGGCAATCTCGGCAAAGTGCTGTTCACCACCGGCGGCTCGGACGCCATCGAGGTCGCGCTGAAGATCGCCCGCGCCGCGACCGGCCGCTTCAAGACGGTGTCGTTCTGGGATGCGTTCCATGGCGCCGGCTTCGGCGCAGCAAGCGTTGGTGGCGAGGCGACCTTCCGCTCGCACATATCAGGCCCGATGATGACCGGCACCGAGCACGTCGCGCCTTGGGACGGCTATCGCTGCCCCTATGGCCACGATTCCCTGGAAGCATCGGGCCTCGCCTGCGCCAACATGATTGCCTACGTCCTTGGCCGCGAGCAGGACGTGGCGGCGGTCGTCGCCGAACCGATGCGGGCGACGCCAAACCCGCCGCCGCCGGGCTTCTGGAAGCGGGTGCGCGAGGCCTGCGACCGGCACGGCACGCTCTTGATCTTCGACGAGATCCCGACCGGCCTTGGCAAGACCGGCAAATTCTTCGCGCACGAGCATGATGATGTGACGCCTGACATCGTCGTCCTCGGCAAGTCGCTCGGCGGCGGCGTCCTGCCGATCGCCGCCATCATCGCGCGCCGCGATCTCGACGTCACCGGTGGCTTCGCGATCGGCCACTACACCCACGAGAAGAACCCGGTGACGACCCGCGCCGCATTGACGACGATCGACATCATCCTGGAGGAAGGGCTGGTCGAGCGCGCGGCCGAACTCGGTCGGCACATGCTAGGGCGCATGCAGCACCTGATGGCGCGCTCGCCCCATGTCGGCGACGTCAGGGGCAGGGGACTGATGGTCGGCGTCGAGCTCGTCGAGGATCGCGATACGCGCCAGCCGGCACGCGATCTCGCCGAGCGCGTCTTCTATGCTTGCCTTGAACAGGGGCTGAGCTTCAAGATCAGCCAAGGCAACGTGTTGACGCTGTCGCCGCCGCTGGTCATTTCGAAAACCGACCTCGACGGCGCGCTCGACATCGTCGAGCGCACGGTGCTGGCGGCCTGACCGTGAAGGCCGTGCGCACCGACCGCGAACTCGAATGTCCCGGCATCGACGCCGGCTTGCGGGCGAGGGGGGTCGAACTGGTGACGCTGCCGGACGGCATCCCCGAAGCTGATCTCATGCAGGCCGTTGCGGACGCCGATCTTTTGCTGATGTGCTACACGCCGATCACCGCACGGGTGATCGAGGCGGCTCCCAGATTGAACGGCATTGTCAAATATGGCGTCGGCGTCGATGCCATCGACATCCCCGCCGCGATGCGGCGTGGCATTCCCGTTGTCAACGTGCCGGATTATGCTGAGGAAACCGTCGCCGAAGGCGCCTTCGCGCTGATGATCGCGCTGGCCAAGCGGCTGCCCTCCATCACCGCGGCGGTGTCACGTGATGGTTGGATCTGGCCCGAGCAACGCTGGCTGGGGCGCGACATGTCCGGCGCCACGCTTGGGCTCGTCGGCTGCGGCAAGATCGGCCGCAGCATGGCGCGCATGGCAGGCCAAGGATTTCACGCGCGCGTTCTCGGCTTCGATCCCGGTGTCGATGTCGCAACCATGCGCACCGCCGGCATCGAGAAGGTAGAAGACCTCCACGTCATGCTGCGCGCCTGCGATTTCGTTTCCCTCCACTGCGTGCTGAACGACAGGACGCGCGGCTTGATTGGTGAAGCCGAGCTCGCTTGCCTGAAGCCTTCAGCTATCATCGTCAACGTCTCGCGCGGCGCGCTGATCGACGAGGCCGCCCTTGTCGAGGCGATCATCTCGGGGCGCATCGGCGGCGCCGGGCTCGACGTCTATTCGGTCGAGCCGCTGGCCAAATCGGGCCATCCGATGAGCGCGCTGTTCGGCCGCGACAACGTCATCCTGTTTCCGCATCTCACCTTCTTCACGCAGGGGGCCATGCGCCGGCTCGAAGACGACACGCTCGCGCGCTGCTTCGAAATTCTCGAAGGCCGGCCGGTTACCGTTCGTTCGTTCGACCCGCGGCTGCGGGCGCAGACATCTGGGGTTTCATTCGGCTGACCATCACCATCTCTGCCGCCAATCGCGGGCCTTCCGCGAGGCCGGAATCGAAGCCAGGCCAGCGTTGCGACAGTTCCATGACAACTATCAGGTAAAATTTGCCTCTCATAAAATAAATAGATTTTACTTATCGATCGTCAGTCCCCAAAGTCGGCACAACGACGAGATCGAACGGTGCCGCATAAGGCTCCGGCCTACAGGCGAGATCGTCACAGTGCATCGCAGAATGTGCCATCAATCACAGGGGAACTGAGCATGAAATCGCAAAAGGCAACCATAGCTATGGCCTTCGCCGCGTCGCTGTTGGCGTCGTCGGCTCTTGTCGGACCGGCACTCGCCGACGGCGTCGTCACCATCTATTCCGCCGACGGCCTGCATGACGGCAATGGCAGCTGGTTCGAGACCGAATTCGCCGCCTTCACCAAGGCCACCGGCATCACCGTGCAGTATATCGAGGCAGGTTCCGGCGGCGTCGTCGAGCGTGTCGCCAAGGAAAAGTCGAATCCGCAGGCCGACGTGCTGGTGACCTTGCCGCCCTTCGTGCAGCGGGCCGCGGCTGACGGCCTGCTGCAGGACTACAAGCCGGAAGCCGCCGACCAGATCGATGGCGGCACAGACAAGTACCGGCCGCTGGTCAACAACTATATGAACTTCATCTACAACAGTGCCGTCCTGCCTGAAGCGCCAAAGGCCTACAACGACCTGCTCGACTCGAAGTTCAAGGGCAAGATCCAGTATTCTACCCCCGGCCAGGCCGGTGACGGCACCGCCGTCATGCTGCAGATCATCCACGCCTTCGGCAGCGAGGATGCCGGCTTCGAGTTCATGAAGAAGCTGCAGGACAACAATGTCGGCCCCTCCGCTTCGACCGGCAAGCTGACCGCGCTGGTCAACAAGGGTGAGCTGCATGTCGCCAATGGCGATCTGCAGATGAACATGTCGCAGATGGCCGACAATCCCAATATCAAGGTGTTCTGGCCGGCTGGACCTGACGGTGTGCGCTCCACCTTCGCGCTGCCCTATGAAATCGGCCTGGTCACCGGCGCACCCAACGCAGACAACGGCAAGAAACTGATCGACTTCCTGCTCTCCAAGGAAGCCCAGTCGAGCATCAGTTCCGTTGCGCTCGGCATGCCGGCTCGCAAGGACGTCAAGCCGGATGACGCCAACTTCGCCAAGGCGCAGGAGGCGATGAAAGGCGTGACCATCTGGTCGCCGAACTGGGACGACGCGCTGAGCAAGCTGCCCGATTATGTCAAGCGCTGGAACGAAGCGACCGGAAGTTGATCCGCAAGGGAAACCCGGAGGACCACGCCATGTCGGCCGCAGCCTTTACTGGTACCAGTGTCATGGACATCGACGCCGCGAAGGTTCGCGGCGCCGGCTCCAATGTCCATTTCGACAAGGTCAGCGTTGCCTATGGCGCGCATGTCGTCCTGCATCCGCTGACCCTGGATATCGCACCTGGCGAGATCCTGGCGATGATCGGCCCATCCGGATCTGGCAAGACGACGGCCTTGCGCGCCGTGGCGGGCTTCGTGCGACCCGCCAGCGGGCGGATCCGCATCGGCGCCACCGATGTGACCGATCTGCCGCCCTACGAGCGCGGCCTTGGCATGGTGGTGCAGAACTACGCGCTGTTTCCGCATATGCGGGTCGAGGACAACGTTGCCTTCGGCCTCAGAGCACAGCGCGCCGACAAGGCGCTGATCGGTGAGCGGATCAAGGATGCGCTGGGCACTGTCGGCATGTCGGCCTATGCCCGGCGCTATCCGCGCGAGCTTTCGGGCGGCCAGCAGCAGCGCGTGGCGATTGCGCGTGCCTTGGCCGTGCGGCCGCGCGTGCTCCTGCTCGACGAGCCGCTCTCGGCGCTCGACGCCCAGATCCGCCGCAACATGGTCGAGGAGATTGCGCGGCTGCACCGCAGCCTGCCCGGCCTCACGATCCTCTATGTCACCCACGACCAGACCGAGGCACTGACGCTTGCCGACAAGATCGCCATCATGCGCGACGGCAGGGTCTGTTCGCATGGACCGACGACCGAACTCTACCGCCGCCCGCCAAACCGTTTTACGGCCGAGTTCCTCGGCCGCGCCAATCTTCTTCCGGTAACGGTTGCCGAGGCCGTCGGGCCGAAGGGATTTGCCACGGCAAGGCATGGTGACGCGCTGCTGACCGGCGCCGGCCGCAACGAGAAGGCCGGTGACAAGAGCCTGCTCTGTATCAGGCCGCAGCATCTCAGCCTGACCGCCGACAGCGACCATACCAACCGCATCGTGGGCACGCTCCAGGAAGTGCACTGGCAGGGCGAACTGACCCATCTCGTGCTCGACGTCGACGGCACGCCGGTGCGTGTCTCGGCGACCAGGCTGCCGATCGCCTTGCCCGAACCCGGCGCCAAGGTGCCGCTGTTCTTCGCGCCCGCCGACACCTCGCTTCTCCCGGAAGACGCCGGTGTCTGAGGCGGTCGCCATCCCTGCGCCGGCGATGAAGCTCTCGTCGGGTAAATTGTGGATAGTGCCACCGGCGGCCCTGCTGGCGCTGCTGTTCTTCTATCCGTTGGCACTGATTGCCCGCCAGGCCTTCCTCGACGACAGTGGCGTCGCCAATGTCGCCGAAGTCATCCGCGTGCTGCATTCGCGCTTCTTCCTCAACGCGCTGATCAACACGGTGTCGATCTCGGTCGCGGCGACGGCCGGATGTCTGGTCGTCGGCCTCGTGCTGGCGCTGATTCTGGCCTTCGTGCCGTTCCCCGGCAGCGGCTTCATCGCCCGGCTGATCGATACCTTCATCGCGCTGCCGACATTCCTGGTGACGCTTGCCTTCACCTTCCTCTATGGCTCCGCCGGCATGCTCAATGCCGGGCTGATGGAGACCTTTTCGCTGCCGCTGCCGCCCGTCGATTTCCTCTATTCCGCGTGGGGTGTGATCCTGGCCGAGGTCACTGTCTACACACCCTTCATCCTGCGGCCGCTGCTCGCCGCCTTTTCGCTGGTCGACCGTGGCCAGATCGAAGCGGCGAGCGTGCTCGGCGCGCGGCCGTTTCGCATCGTTCGCCAGGTGATCCTGCCGGCGGCAATCCCGGCACTCATCGCCGGCGGCAGCCTCTGCCTGTTGTTGACCGTCAACGAATTCGGCATCGTGCTGTTCATCGGCGCCAAGGGCGTCATCACCCTGCCGCTGCTGATCTACGGCAAGGCGATCCAGGAATCGGCCTATCAGGTCGCCTGTATCATCGCCGTCGTCAACATCGCGCTGTCACTCGGCCTGTTTGGCCTCTACCGTTTCGCCGCCGGCCGGTTGGGAGCCTAGCCTATGCTGGTCTGGTCACGCTCCGGTCGTCTTGTCCTGTGGGTGCTCTTCGCACTGATCTTCGGCGTGCTGTTCCTGGCGCCGCTCGCGGTCATCCTCCTGTCCAGCCTCGCCGACCAGTGGAACGGCGTGCTGCCCAACGGCCTGACGACGGAGCACTACACTGATGTCATTTCCGGTGCCGCCGGCAGAGCGGTCAAGGCGAGCCTGGTCACCGGCTTCCTGGCCAGCGCGCTGGCGCTGGTCAGCGGCACCTGGGCGGCCCTGTCGCTGCGCCTCCAGGGCCATGCCTTGCGGCGGCTGCTCGGCCTTTTGTTCTTCATCCCAAGCGCGGTCCCTTCGGTGTCTGTCGGCCTTGGCCTGCTGGTTGCCTTCAGCCATCCGCCGCTGCTGCTCAACGGCACGATCGCGATCGTCATGATCGCGCATTTCGTGCTGATCTCGGCTTTCACCTTCGGCAATGTCTCGGCTGGACTGGCGCGGCTGTCGCCCGACTTCGAGCAGGTGGCATCGAGCCTCGGCGCTCGCCCGGCCTACCGGCTTTGGCACGTCACACTGCCCTTGCTCGCACCCTATCTGGTCGCCGCCTTCGGTCTCAGTTTCGCGCTGTCGATGGGGGAACTCGGCGCCACCGTCATGGTCTACCCGCCGGGTTGGGTGACGCTGCCGGTCTCGATCTTCAGCCTTACCGATCGCGGCGACATCTTTGCCGGCGCGGCACTGACAATGATCCTGGTCGTGGCGACGCTGGTTCTCTTGCTCGGGCTGGAGCGCATTACCAAGCGCGCTACCGGCTCGTAGGACTTTCCCGAGTCTCAGCCCTGCGCCGGCCTGCGTTCGACGATGTAGATGTGGTCTGCCGCCAGCACCACGTCGCCGCGCTGGTTGATCACCTCGCACCGCTCGATCACCCGTCCTGAACCCGGCCGCTTGGGATCGTCTTCCTTGACCGCGATGGTGGTGCGCGTGCGGATTGTGTCGCCGATGAACACCGGCTTGATGAAGCGCAGCCGGTCGTAGCCGTAGGAAAAGGCGACAGGGTTAACGACGCTCGCGGTCAGCCCGATGCCGACCGAGAACACCAGCGTGCCATGCGCGATGCGCTGGCCGAATGGCGTCGTCTTCATGTACTCGGCGTCCATGTGGTGCGGAAAGAAATCGCCGGTGTGGCCGGCATGGACGATGAAGTCGGTCTCGGTGATGGTGCGGCCGCTTGTTAGGCGCGACGCGCCAATCTCGTAATCCTCGAAATACTGGATCTGTTCCATCAGGGTCTTTCCGCAATCGGCGTCGCCGGTGCCGCGCTCGACTGATACGCCGCCTCGACCAGCGCCATCGTGCTCCAGGCATCTTCGACGGGGCTTATCAGCGTATCATCTTCTCCGGTCGCAAAGCGCTGGACATTGGCCATGCGGCCGACGAAGGCATCGGGAAACCACTCGCCGGCCAAAGGCACGGCGATCCAGCCCGTTCCGCCCTTCGGATAGATCTCCAATACATCCGGTTCGCCCTGGGGATAATCGAGGTTGAGACCCAGCTTGAGATAGGCGGCACCCTCTGTGCCGCAGATGCGGAACTCGCAGGCCTGATGCCGGCGACCGAATTTGTGGTCGTGGTTGATCGACAGCGCGCAACGCACGGTGTCGCCATAGTCGAGAATGGCGCTGGTGCGCGTCTGCGCCACCTTATGGTTGGGATGGCCGAGCGTCTTGGCGTGCACGCCTCTGGGGTCGCCGAGCAACTGCCGGATCAGGTCGAGATAGTGGATCGAATGCATGGCGATCTCGACGCGCGGCGCCTTGAGCAGGAATTCCCAAAGCTCCCATGGTGTCGCCAGCGCCAGCCAGGCGTCGAAGTCGACGATCTCGCCGAGCCAGCCCTTGCCGATGGCATCCTTCAGCGCCAGCATCATTGGCGCGAAGCGCAATTGGAAGTTCACCGCCGCGTGCAGCCTCCTGGCGCGGCAGATTTCGAGGATCGCGGTCGCCTCGGCAAGATTGCTGCCCATCGGCTTCTGGATCAGCGCCACCGCGCCGTCAGGCAAGGACTTCAGCACATCGGCATGATGCGACGGCGGGGTGGCAAGGTCGAAGATCGCGCCCTCGACAGCAGTCGCTTCTTCGACCGAGCCAAAGGCCGTCACGCCCCATTGGCTGGCCAGCTTTTCAGCCCTGACATGATCAGGATCATAAAGCCCGGCAACCGGAAAGCCGGCCTTCCGGTAGGCTGGGAAATGCGCGTCGCCGACGATCGATCCCGCGCCGAAGGTGACGATCGGCCGGGGTCTTGAGGGTTTTGGCCAGGATTGAACGAGCAAGGCAGGGTCGAAGCCGCCTTCAGTCATGATGGAAGACCTCATCCATCTCGGCCCACCACTCGCCCTCCTTGCGGGTCGCCAGCGGCTCCTGGCATGGCATGCAGACGGCCCACCATTCCTGCGTCTTCGGGTCGGCCGCCATCTTGGCCATGTCGGCGGCATAGTCGGTGCCGTGGTATTCAAAATAGGAAAACAGCAGGTTCTCCGGCCGCTTCAGGTAGATCGAATAATTCTTGATGTTGCAGGCCGAGATCATGGTCAGCACGCCGGGCCAGACGGCGGCATGGAGGCGGACATACTCCTCGACCTTTTCCGGCTTCAGTCCGAGAATCATCCCCATCCGCTGCATATCAGTCTCCTATTTGGTGATCGCCGTGGTGAATTCGGCGATGCTCATGGCCTTGACCCCGTCCCAGTCCCAATCGATGCCGATGCCCGGTTCGTCGGGCGCCAGCGCCTGGCCATCTTCGATGCGCATGCGCTTGCCGGTCAACTGGTCGAGCTGCGGAATGTACTCGACATATCGACCGTTCTGAACAGCGCAGGTCAGGCTGACATGCAGTTCCATCAGGAAATGCGGGCAGACCGGAATGTCGAAGGCCTCTGCCGCGTGCGCGATCTTGAGCCATGGCGTGATGCCGCCGATGCGGCCGACATCGACCTGCACGATCGAGCAGGCGCCTTTCTGCATGTACTCGCGAAAATGGCGGAGGGAGTAGAGCGACTCGCCGATGGCGATCGGCGTCGGCGTCGAGTTCGACAATCGCACATGCCCGTCAATGTCGTCTGCCGGCAGCGGTTCCTCGATCCAGGCGAGGTCGAGCTCACGCAGCCTCGCAGCGCGCCGGATCGCTTCGTCGACCGAAAACCCCTGATTGGCGTCGGTCATGATCTCGTAGCTGTCGCCGACCGCCTTGCGCACCGCCGACAGGCGGGCAAGATCCTCCGACCCGTGCGGCCTGCCGATCTTGACTTTCGAGCCGCGAAATCCCTTCGCCTTGGCGGCCAGCGCATCGTCGACCAGCGCCTGCGTCTCGATGTGCAGCCAACCGCCTTCGGTGGTGTAAAGCGGACAACGATCCTTGGCGCCGCCGGCCAGTTTCCACAAAGGCAGGTTTTGCTTCTTGGCCCGCAGATCCCAGAGTGCTGTATCGATGGCGGCGATCGCGATGGCGGTGATGGCACCGATGGTCGTGGCATGGGTGGCGAATTCGAGATCGTGCCAGATCGCCTCGATCATGTCGGGATCGCGGCCGATCAGGCGCGGCACCAGATGGTCCGAGAGCAGCCGCATCACCGACGAACCGCCGGTGCCGATCGTGTAGCTGTAACCGGTGCCGACCGCGCCGTCGGAATCGGTGATGGTCACGATCGGCGTTTCCTGGCTGACGAAGCTCTGGATCGCGTCGGTGCGTTTGACCTTGGGCACAAGGTCCACCATCCGAAGGTCGACTTTCTCGATTCTGGCCATGCCGATCAGCTCCGCAATGTCTTTCCGGTCTCAGTGGCAAACAGATGCGCCTGCGACATGTCGAGGCTCATGGCGACGCGCTCGCCCGGCCGGAGTGGCCTCGGGTTCAGCATGCGCGACACCCAGTCCGTGCCGTTGAATTCAACGAACACCAGTGTCTCGTTGCCGAGCGGTTCGGTGACCGTGATCGGCAGCTCGACCTGGTGGACGTCTGCCGCGCCACCGGAACTGATGCCATGGCCGGTTGGGTAGATGTCGTCCGGCCGCAGCCCGAACACGACCTTGTCGCCGGTCGCGACATTGGCCTTGAACTGGCCGGGCAGCGGCAGCTTCTCGCCGCTGGCGAAAACCATCTGGCCGTCATCGATCGTCGCCTCGTGCAGATTCATCGGCGGTGAGCCGATGAAACCGGCGACGAAGCGCGTCGCCGGCCGCCGGAACACCTCGTCGGGCGTGCCGACCTGTTCGATATGACCGTCGCGCATGATGACGATGCGGTCGGCAAGCGTCATCGCCTCGACCTGGTCGTGGGTGACGTAGATCACCGTCGACTGCACCTTTGCATGCAGTTTCTTGATCTCGGTGCGCATCTGCGTGCGCAGTTTGGCGTCGAGATTGGAAAGCGGTTCGTCGAACAGAAACACATCGGGGTCGCGCACGATGGCGCGGCCCATCGCGACGCGCTGGCGCTGACCGCCGGACAGTTGCGACGGGCGGCGGTCGAGCAACGTGTCGAGGCCGAGGATGGCCGAGGCCTCGGCGACGCGGCGGTCCATGTCTTCTTTGGCGGCGCCGGCGATCTTCAGGGAGAAGCCGAGATTCTCGCGCACCGTCATGTGCGGATAGAGCGCATAGGATTGGAACACCATCGAGATGTTGCGCGAGCGTGGCGGCAAATCGTTGACGATGCGTCCGCCGATCTCGATCGAGCCGGCGCTGATTTCCTCCAGCCCGGCGATCATGCGCAGCGTCGTCGACTTGCCGCAGCCGGACGGGCCGACCAGCGCAATGAACTCGCGGTCGGCAATGTCGAGATCGATGCCGTGCACGATCCCAATAGTGCCGTAGCGCTTGGTCAGCTTGGTGAGGGTAACGGTTGCCATGGGATCAGCCTTTCACCGCGCCGGAGGTCAGGCCGCCGACAAGGTGTTTCTGGACTATGTAGGTGAGGGTGAGCGCCGGGATGATCATCACCACGGCCAGCGCGCACATGCCGCGCCAATCGATGGTGAACTCGGCCGTGTAGTCGAGCAGGCCGACCGGCAGCGTCTTGGCGCTCACCGAGCGGGTCAGCTGCGAGGCCAGCGCGAACTCGTTCCAGCAGGTCAGGAAGGCGAAGATCGCGGCCGACGCAATGCCCGGTCCGGCGAGCGGAAACTCGACCTGCCAGAACGCCTGCCAGCGGGTGCAGCCATCGATCTGCGCTGCTTCCGCGAGGTCCTTGGGCACCTGGCGGAAGAAGCCGTCGATCAGCCAGATGGTGAACGGCACGTTGAGCGCGACATAGGCGAGGATCAGCCCGAAATGGGTGTCGATGATGCCGAGCCGCACATAGAGGAAGAACAGCGGCAGCGAGAGCGCGATGCCCGGCACGGTGCGCGTCAGCATCAGGCCGAGGAAGACGCTCGATTTACCGCGAAAACGATAGCGGGCGAACGCATAGCCGCCTGCCATGCCGATGGCCACCGCAATCACCGTCGAGGTCACCGAGATGATCAGCGAGTTGCGGAAATATTCAATCACCGGGATGCCGCCCTTGCCGATGCCTGAGAACATCGCGACATAGGCGTCGAACGAAATCTCCTGTGGGATCCACACCGGTGGCTTTGCCATGATCTCGACCGTCGGCCGCAGCGACGACAGCACGATCCACAGGCCCGGCAGGCAGATGGTCAGCATCGCCAGGAACAGGCCGATGCGATAGACGATGCCGAGCAGCCGGCGCTTCAGGCGGGCGGAAGAATTCTCGTCCATCTTCACCACTCCGCACCGATCTGCGTGCGCGCCGCGGCGAGCTTGTTGAAGAAGTAGACGGTGAAGGCGATCGACAGCAGGATCGAAAAATAGGCCATGGCGTTGGCCATGCCCATGCGCCCGTCGCTGTAGGCGGTGCGGGCCACCAAGGTCCATAGCAGTTCGGTGCGGCCCGCCGGTCCGCCATCGGTCATGATCTTGACGATGTCATAGGCGCGCGCCACGTCGAGCGAACGGATGGTCATGGCGATGTAGGCGAAGGGCATGACGAATGGCCACGTCACATAGCGGAATGTCTGCCACGGCGTGCAGCCGTCGACCCGCGCCGCCTCGATCGGCTCCTTGGGCATGGCGAGCAGGCCGGCGAGGATCAGGATGGCGAAGATCGCCGTCGACGACCAGATCTCGGCGATCGAGATGGCGATGAAGGCGAGATGGCCCTCGATCAGCCACGGTATGGCGTCTCGCGTGATGCCGAGCGACTGCAGCGCATTGTTCACCAGGCCGATATTGTCGTTGAACATGAACTTGAATTGGAAGCCGACCAGGATCGGCGAGAACATCATCGGAAACATCATCAGCGTGCGCAGGATGCGCTGGCCGCGCGTCGCCTTCTCGACGAGCATGGCGAGGCCGAGCCCGAGCAGCATTTCGAGATTGAGCGCGATGGTCAGCAGCAGAACCGTGCGACCGAAGGCCCACCAGAAGTCGGTGTTGGACAGGATCGAAAGATAGTTCCGGATGCCGATGAAGACGTAGAACGTTTCGGGCCGCGTCAGGCGGAACGGGGTGAAGCTCGAATAGAGCGACAGAAGCAGCGGCACCACCACCACCGCCGCCAGCACGATCATGGCCGGAAGCAGCAGCAGGAATGGCGCGGATGGCTTGAAGCCCTTCATCAGAATCCTTGAGTGTTTGTATTTGGACGGCGGTGCGTTGGCTGGGCGCGAAGGGTTAGCGTAAACCGCTGGCATCCCGCGCAACGCGATCGCCTCCCCCATTGCTGATGGGGGAGGCAGCCCTGGGAGCCGTTGCTAGAGCTTGCCGGCGTCCTGGAGGATTTGTGTCGCCTTGGCGGCGGCTTCATCCAGTGCCTGCTTCGAGGTCTTGTCGCCAAGGATCGCCGCCTGCAGCTCGGGATAGACGGCGTTCGAGATTTCGATCCATTCAGGCGTCTGCGGCACGGCGAAGGCGTGCTTGGCCTCTTCCTGGAAAGCGGTAAGAACCTCCTTCTTGTAAGGATCGTTTTCGGCCTGCTTCAAATCCCAGTCCCAGACCGCGGTGCGGGTCGGCAGCGGACCGGCGGCGGCCTCGAGCTTCTGGCTGTCCTCGTTGGTCAGCCACCAAACCAGGGAAGCCGCGGCCTCCTTGTTCGGGCAGTTCTCGGTCACCGAGAAGCCATGGAAGCCGGACCAGCCGGTGCGCTTGCCGGACGAACCCTTCGGCGCGACTTTGACGCCGACATTGCCGGCGACCTTCGACGACTTCGGATCGTTGAAGAAGCCGGCCCAGCCCGGCCAATCCAGGTTGATGGCGACAGTGCCGGACGCAAAGCCCTGGCCGAGATCGTCCCAGAGATAGTTGGTGGTGCCGGCCGGCACAGCCTTGGCCTTGTAGAGGTTGACGAACCAGTCGAGCGCCCGGATGCCGGCCTCGGAGTTGAAGACCGGCTTGCCGTTCTTATCGAGATATTCGCCGCCCTCGGCGACGACCATCTCGTAGAAGCGGCCGTTGATCGCCTCTTCCTTACCGGCGAACTGGGTGCCGTAGAAATTGGGCGGGTTGGCGAAGAACTCGGCCTGGTCGGTGACTTCCTTCCAGGTGTCCGGCGGCACCAGGTCATAGCCGTATTTCGCCTTGAACTTGGTCTTGTTGTCGGCGTTCTCGTACAGGCGCTTCTGGTAGTAGAGCGCCGAAACGTCGAACTGCGCACGCGGCAGCATCTCCAGCTTGCCGTCGATGGTTGCCGCCTTGATCGTCGACGGCACGAAGGCGTCGATCTCTTCCTTCGGCAGCAACTTGCTGAGGTCGGTGTAGAGGCCGGTATATTGCGGCGCGAAGGAGGAATGGTTCCAGCCGACGCACCAGTTGGTGCTGCCCGAGGCGATGTCGGACTTGAGCTCCTTGTCGATATCGAAGCCGTTCTTCTTGGTCAGGATGTTGACCTTGGCGCCGGTCGCCTTCTCCCATTCCGGGATCCGTTCGTAGAGCTTTTCATATTGCTGGCCGCCGATCAGCTTCACGTCGACGGTCACGCCTTCGAACTTGCCGGGCAGGTCGCCGGCAAGGGCTGCGCCTGCACCAAATGCAAGCAACAATGCACCGGCGGAGACGCCGGAAAGCAGTCTGTTCATTGGTATCCTCCCTGGGTGCGCCTTGGCCGGCGACCGCAACTCGTCTGATGACAAGAAGTGCTACATTCATATACAAACAAAACATTCATAGACACGTCAAGGCGAAATTTGTTTCCGCCGCGCACGTTCCTGCGTATATGAAGGGCGAAATTCACTGGAGGATGAGCCCATGGACGACAGCGAAGACGAGCGCTATCGCGCACCGGCGCTCGACAAGGGGCTCGATATCCTTGAACTGCTGGCGGGCGTCGACGGTGGCCTGACCCAGGCCGAAATCGCCAAGAAACTCGACCGCAGTCCCAACGAATTCTATCGCATGCTGGACCGGCTGGTGCGGCGTGGCTACGTCACGCGCCTCGACGGCGACCGCTATTCGCTGACGCTCAAGCTGTTCGGCCTGGCACAGCTGCACGCGCCGGTACGGCGGCTGGTCTCCTATGCGACGCCGCTGATGCGTGAGCTTGCCGAGACATCGCAGCAGGCCAACCAACTCGTTGTTTTTGATCGTGGTTCTGCCGTCGTCATCGGTCAGCAGGAAGCACCGAACTACTGGGGCATATCGATCCGGGTCGGCTCCCATATCAGTCTGTTTGACACCGGCTCGGGACATGTGCTGCTCGCCTTCCGCTCACCGGAAGAGCGCCAGATGATGATTTCCGAACACGTCCGCAGCACCGACAAGACGGCGCAATCGAGCGAGTTCTTCACCCGTCTCGACCAGATCCGCGACCGTGGCTACGAGATGATGGCTTCGATGCAGACAGCCGGCGTCTTCAACCTGTCGGCCCCGGTGCGCAGTTCCGACGGCAAGGCGATCGCCGCGCTGTCGATTCCCTACATCACGGTGGTCAACGCGCCTTCCGCACCCGATATCACCAGGACAATCGAACTGTTGCTGGCAACGTGTGAAAAGCTGTCGCACCTTGCTGGATCAGCAGTCGGCTCATCGGTGTGAATTCTTATTTGAATGAAGAATTCTCTCGTGAGATGATTTGAAAAGCCAGAGGGAGGAGCCTCGCCATGATCATCGACACCCATCTTCACCTCATCGATCGCTCGGCCCTGCGCTATCCCTGGCTCGCCGGCGTGCCGGCGCTCAACCGCGATTTCTCTTATGAAGACTACGCGACGGAGGCGCAGCGTGTCGGCGTCGAGCGCGTGCTGCATATGGAGGTCGATGTCGATCCGGCCGACATCGAAGCCGAGACGGCTCGTGTGGAAGGGCTGTCACGGCAGCCCGGCAGCATGCTGGCCGGGGTGATCGCGTCCTGCCGTCCTGAGGAAGGAGACTTCGCGGCCTATCTCGAACGGCAGCGGGCAAACCCGTTCGTAAAGGGCTTTCGCCGCGTCCTTCATGTTGCGCCCGACGAGCTCTCGGAAGGTGCGGTGTTCCGCGACAGCATCAAGCGGCTTGGCGGCACCGGCCTGACCTTCGATCTCGTCGTGCTGCCGCACCAGATTCCCAAGGCTATCGTGCTTGCCGACCTGGCACCCGATGTGACGTTCGTCCTCGACCATTGCGGCGTGCCCGACATCAAGGGCGGAGCCGAGCACCCGTGGCGCGAGCATATGAGCGAGATCGCCTGGCGCCCGAATGTCATGGCCAAGATTTCCGGTGTCGTCGCCTATGCCGATGCCGGCAGCTGGACGGTCGAGACGTTGCGGCCGTACGTCGAGCACACCATCAATTCATTCGGCTGGGACCGCGTCGTCTGGGGCAGCGACTGGCCGGTCTGCACGCTAGGCGGCGGCCTGTCGACCTGGGTGGCGGCGACCCATGCATTGCTCTCGGGCTGCAGCATTGCCGAGCGCGACAGGCTGTTGTCCGGCAATGCCCGCAAGCTGTGGCGGCTCGACTGACAGGTCCTTTCAGATGGTTGCCGAGACGTGCCGTTCGCGGCCATAGAGCGAAACCAGCAGCACGATGACGAAGCCGAGCGCGGCCTGCACTGCCGCGGGCTGGAAGCCGAGGCCGATGAGCAGCGTGTTGATCTCGATCAGCACCAGCACGCCGGCGATCGTGCCGAGATAGCTGCCCCGGCCGCCGACCAGTGCTGCGCCGCCGACGACGACCGCTGCGATGGTCTGGAACAGATAGGGCTGGCCGACATCGCCATAGGCCGAGCCGGTGAAGCCGAGCAGCAGCACGCCCGCGACAGCGGCGAAGAAGGCGCTTGCTGCATAGGTGATGACCCACATGCGAACCGGGTCGATCAGCGCCAGCGGCGCCGCTCCCGGATTGCTGCCCAACGCATAGAGGCGGCGGCCATAGGGCGTCCGCTCCAGCACCAGCACGACCAGCGCCGCCAGCACGACCAGGCTCGGCACCAGCCACGGCACCGGCAGCGGGCCGGCCGATCCGCCGATCGAGACGAAGCTGGAAACCGCTTGTGGCGCGGAGCCTGACGGGAAGCCGGCTGTCCACAGCAGCACCAGCCCTTGCACGACCATGCCGATTCCGAGCGTGACGATGAGCGGCTGGATGTCGAGGCTGCGCGAGATCAGCCCGTTCAGCCCGCCGATGACGAGCGCCAGCGCGCCGACCAGGCCGCAGACGAGAAAAAAGTTCCAGCCATCGCCATAAAGCTGCGCCGCCACGACATTGGCAAAGCCGATGACGAAGGGGATCGAAAGGTCAATGCCGCCCATGATGACGACCAGCGTCTGGCCGATCGAGGCCACGGCGAGCAGCGAGGCGAGCACCAGCATGGCGCGTATCGCAAACGGCGCCGAGTAGCCGGGAATGAGAATTGTGCCGGCAAGGTGCAGAAGGGCGGCGACGCAGAAGGCGCCGACGACGCGGGCGTTGGTTGTCGCGAAGAGGTTTTGGCGCAAAACCATGTCAGCGTCTCCCCATGGCAAGACGTTCCTGCAGCGCTGTCAGCATCACCGCCAGCACCAGGATCGCGCCGTAGGCGATCTGCAGCACGAAGGTCGAGACGTTGAACGTCGTCAGCACGCTCTGCAGCAGGAAGATGTCGATGGCGCCGATGGCGGCACCCGCCACGCCACCACGGCCGCCGGCCAGGCTGACGCCGCCAAGTGCTACGGCGGCGATGGCGATCAGTGTGTAGGTCGGCCCGATATTGGGATCAGCCGAGCCGATCAGCGCGGTCAGCATCAGCCCGGCGCATCCGCCGAGGATGCCGGTCATGACATAGGCGATGAAGCGCACGCGCGTGACATCGACACCGGCGGTGTAGGCGGCGCGGTCGTCGCTGCCGACCGCCATAAGCTGGTCGTAGTATGGTGTGCGCCGCACCAGCCACCAGGCGACGAGCATCGCCGCCAGCGGCAGCATCGACAGCGAACCGGACAGCGCCTTGAGCCAGGCCGGCGCTGGGCCGATCGGCGCCGGCAGGATTGTCAGCGTCACGCCGGTCAGGATCAGATAGGTGCCGAGCGTGGCGACGATCGGCTGAATGCGCACGATTGTCGCCAGGAAGCCGTTCGCCGCGCCCACCAGCGCGCCGACGAGCAACGCCGCCGGAACGAGCACCAAGGGCGACGAGATGCCGGTGCCGAGGAACAGCACCTGGATCGTCAAAGCGTTGACAAAGCCCATCAATGGCCCGACCGAGATGTCGATTCCGCCACGCCCGGCGAGGATGACAGGCGTTGAGGCGATGGCAGCACCGATCAAGGGCGCCGCCAATCCGACCAGCGCCCCCCAGGAACCCGGCTGGAACCGTCCCGGGCTGAGGATGAGATTGACCGCAAGCAGCACGACCAGCAGCACGACGGCGAAGCCGAAATTTCGCCCAAGGGACAGGAGGCGCGCAACAGGGCTCATGCCGCACGTCCGAACATGGCTGATATCACGCCGTCGGTGGTGAGGGCGTTGCCGGCGATCTCGGCCGCGACTTCATTCTCACGGAACACCAGCACGCGCTGGCACAGGAGAAGAATCTCCTCGATTTCGCTGGACAGGATGACGAGCCCCATGCCGTCGGCCGCCAGCCCGCGAAACACGTCGTAGAGAACATGCCGCGTCGCCACGTCGACGCCACGCGTCGGATCGTTGAGGAGCAGGATCGCGGGCTCCAGCGCCAAGGCCCGCGCCAGCAGCACCTTCTGCTGGTTGCCGCCCGACAAAGTGGTGATCGGCGCATCGGGCCGGGGTGCGGCGATTGACAGTTTTTCGCGGTAGATGTCGTAGCGCGCCTTGCGCGCCGCCGGGCTGATCAGGCCGAGCCGTGTGTCGCGCGACAGAGTCGAAACGGCGAAGTTGTCGAGCACCGACTGCGTCGGGAAAATGCCGTTGGCGCGTCGGTCGCGCGGCAAATAGGCGATGCCGCTGGCGACAGCCTTGCGAAACCCGGTGATCTTACGGGACGCATCCGATGCACCGAGTTCGATCGAGCCGCCATGCGGCGGTTCCAGGCCAGCAAGCATCTTGAGAAACAGCTCCTGGCCATGACCATCGAGGCCGGCAAGCCCGACGATCTCACCCGGAGCGATTGCCTGCGTGATCGGGCTGGCGCCGGGCGCGATGACGAGTTCGCGAACGGCAAGACCACCAAAATCGAGAGCGGTGCGATCAGCCATGCGCAAGCTCCGCGGCGGTACGTGGCGCCATTGTCTTGAGAAGCTCAGCCGGCGTCGAAGCGCCGCGCTCTTCGGTGCGCACCACGCTGCCGCCCCGCAGGATCGAGATGCGATCCGAAAGCGACATCACCTCGTCCATGCGGTGGGTGATGAACAGGATCAGGCAGCCCTCGCCGGCAAGCGCACGCATCAACGAAAAAACGGATTCGCGATCGGCGAAGTCGAGCGCGGCGGTGACCTCGTCGAGGATCAGGATCTTTGGGTTGCGCACGATCGCGCGAGCAAGGACGACCAATTGCTGCGCGGCGAGCGGCAGCAGGCCGGCTGGCATGTCGAGAGGGACGTCGGTGACCGCGAAGCGCTTAAGCGCAGCTTTCGCCCGGTCACGGCGCTCGTTGCGGGGCACAGCGCGCCGGACCAGCCCGTCGAGGCCGAGCAGGATGTTGTCGGTCACGCTGCGATCCGGCGCGATCAGCACCTCCTGGAACACCGTGGCGAAGCCTTGCGCCTGGAAGGCCGAGGGGTTGGCGCCCGAGAACGGCTTGCCGTGCAGGAGGATCGCGCCGCTGTCCGGCTGGACGATGCCGGACAACAGCTTGACCATCGTGCTCTTGCCCGAACCGTTCTCGCCCAGGATGGTGTGGATGGTTCCCGCCCGAAACGCGATCGATGCGTCCGCGAGCGCGATCGTCTCGCCATAGCGTTTGGATATGGTTTTGACTTCAAGCATGTCGCATTTCGATGCTGGCAGGCCGGCTCCCCGAAAGGAGCCGGCCTGTTGAGAGATTAGCAGGCGTCACTTTGCACAGGCATCGGGCACCTTCGAATAGTCCCAGCCCTTGGTTGGCGCCGGGTTCGAGAAATAGGCGTCGAGCCATTCCTCCGGCATCGGATCTTTCGGCGGGATCGGGAAGATAGACACGGCGTCCGTCGTCATGCAGTCCTTGTACCAGGCACCGAGATCGGCGGTGTGGACAGGCGGGATCGGGATCAGCAGCGTGTTCAGCTTCGGCTTCTGCCCGTCGAGCATGCGCTCGCCGACGCGGAATAGCGTCTGCGCGGTCCAGTGCGGCAGCACCGCATGGCCTTCGAAGCGGTACTTGTCGGGGTTTGCCTTCCAGTAGCCCAGCGCATCGCCGGTGATCGAGCCGGTGATCAATGGTGCGGGCCGGCCGGCTTCTGCGAAGGCTTCGGCGACGACGCGGCTTTCGCTGCCTGTCGTCCACACTGCATCGATCGGCGCCGGGTTGGTGGCGATCGCCTGCAGCACCACGGTCTTGGTGACGTTGGCTGTCCAGTTGCCATTGACATTGCGCGAGATCTTCAGCTTCGGATTTTCAGTCAGCGCCTTGTCCGCGCCCTGGCGCTCCTGCACCACGATCGGGTGTCCGGCGATGCCTTCGACCAGAAGGATGCTGGCGCCGTCCGGCTGCGCCTTGCCGATCGCCGCCATCATGTCGTAGCCCCAGCGCGCATAGTTGGAATCGACATTGATGGCGTTCGGGCTGGTCACCGAACCGGCAGCGGTGATGAACGGAATGCCGGCTTTGGCGGCAGCGTCGATCGCATCATCGAGTGCCGTCGCCGAGCCCGGGATCGAGGTGATGATCGAGCACTTCTTGTCGATGAAGGCGCGGATCTGGTTGATCTGCTGGCTGGCGTCGTTGTTGGAATCAGACACCTCGAAGCTGGACACCGTTCCGTCGGCGATCAGCCCGTCGACGAGACGCTTCAATTCCTTGGTCACCGTGACCCGCCACGGATTGCCCTGGTAGGATTCCGAGTGGCACCATTTCCACGGTTTCGGCGGCGCTGTGAAATTGTCCCAGGCCGAAGGCAGCACCTTCTGCGGCGCGCCGTCATATTGCGCCTTGAGTTCGGTCGGCAGCCCGCCGATGACGCCTTGCACATCCTGCGCAAAGGCGGTCGTTGCAAGCGAGGCAAGCGCGGTTGCGGCCAGCAGGCCGCGGATCATTCCTGTCATCTCGTTCTCCTCCGTTCGGTTTGGTTCAGGCTCCTCCACCGGCAGCGCCGGACACCTGCACCGGGGAACTCTCCCGAAACAGGCGATTGAGATCGGCAACGACCTGTCGGGCTTGATGCCGGGAGGTCATGCCGGAAAGGATGCATTCGGATGCTGCTTGCTGGAAAGTCATGTAGCCGTCGTGGCGCGGCCGCACCCATGCACCCTCCAGCGTCGCGCGCGTATCCCGATAGAAGTCGCCGGTCGCTTCATTGACAGCCTGGTCCTCCCAGGCCGCTGCATGGCCGGGCTGGCCGCCGGCGGCGGCATAGGCGCCACGCTGGACATCGCCGCTCGCGACCCAATAGGCGAAGTCGATCGCGGCATCCCTGGCTTTGGAAAAGGCTGATACGGCTATGCCGGTGCCGCCAAGCGCCGAACCGACCGGGCCGCCGGAACCGATGACCGGAACGTCGGCAAAGGCCAGCCGGTTCGCCCGAAAGCCAGCCGTCGCATAGGAAACGTAACCATAGATCAGTGGCGCGCAGACGAACCTGGAACCGGCCTCCGCCATACGTTCGGAGACGGCAATCGGGTCCATCTCGAAACACGCGGGATCGACCAGCGCTGCGATCTCGCGCATTGCTTCGAAGACTTGGCTACCGATCTCCACATCGATCAGATCGTGGGACGGATCGGTCGTACAGGCATGCCCGAGATTGCCGGCAAGCGTGTAGAACACCATCAACACGTGAGGCGGCCGCAGCGGCAGCAGCACGCGGCCTTGCCGGGCGAGATCGAGCACCTCGCTCCAGTGCGCCGGTGGCGCCGCGATCGCATCCGGACGCCATGCCTGGACCTGCGTTGCCGCATCGATCGGGAAAGCCCATTGCCGTCCTTGCCAGTTGTAGCTCGGATAGGACTGGCCGATGCTGCCCGAGGCAAGAGCCATGCGTTCCACCTCGCGTCCGGCGACATCCAGCGGCTCCAGGCAGCCTTCGGCCGTGATCTGGCCGACATGCGGATGGTCGATGACGATGAGGTCATAGGCGCGCGCCAGTTCTTCGACCGGGAAGGATTCGAAGTCCTGCAGCGAGCGCTTGTCCCATTCGATGGCAATACCGGTCTTCTGCTGCCACAGCGCCGAGCAGGCGACCATCGGATCATAGCCACGCGGATGGCTCCAGGTCATGCCTTTGAGCTTGGGCGAACTCACAGGCCGAACTCCGCGCGGATGGCGGCACTGTGCTCGCCGATGCGGGGCGCCGCCCGATCGGCCTTGGCTCTTATGCCATCGACCCGGAGCGGCGAACTGGTGGTGAGGATCGAGACATCGTCCTCGCGCGTCACAGTCTGCAGCATGCCGAGGGAATGGAACCCTTCGCTCGCCAGCATCTCCGGCCAGGTCAGCACTTTGGCGCACCAGATGTCGGCCGGCTCGAGGATATCAAGCCACTCGTCGATCGTCTTGGTGGCGATCCGCTGTGCAATGATCGCCTTGATGTCGTCGCGCGCGGTGAACCACGACGCAGGCTTGTCGCGATAGGGTGCGAGTTCGCTGAGCGACAGGAGATCGGCCAGCTTGGGGATCGGCGTCATGGCGATGGCGAGGTATCCGTCCTTGGCCGGGTAAACACCGTAAGGCGCCGACAGATAGGCATGCGCGCTGCGGAAGCTGGAGCGCCTGGGCAGCCGGCGGCCGTCATTGAGATGCGTCGTCAGCACCTCGAACTGGAAATCGACCAGCGCTTCCAGGAGACTGGTTTCGATATGGCTGCCCTGGCCGGTGATGCCGCGCCGCACGAGTGCGGCCAGAATGCCCTGCGCGCAGGCGGCACCGGCCAGCATGTCGCCGATGGCAAGACCGAACGGCACCGGCCCTTGGTCCTCATCGCCGTTCAGCCACATCACGCCGGAGCGCGCCTGCGCCAGCAGGTCTTGGCCGGGTCTCTTGACCCATGGTCCGTCTTCGCCATAGCCGCTGATCGAGGCATAGACCAGCCGCGGGTTGATCTTGCGGACCGCCTCATAGTCCAAGCCGAGCCGCTCGATGACGCCCGGCCGGAAATTCTGGATCAGCACATCAGCCTTGGCCAGAAGGCCGCGCAACGCCTCGAGATCGGCCTCGTTCTTGAGGTCGATGGCAAGACTTTCCTTGGCCCGGTTGATGGCGTGGAAGATGGTGGAATCGCCGCCGATCTCGGTGTCGCTGAGATAGAGCCGGCGCGACAGGTCGCCGCCATCCGGACGCTCGATCTTGATGACGCGGGCGCCGAGATCGAGCAGCCTGAGCGAGCAATAGGGCCCGGACAGGAACTGGCTCATGTCGACGACGACGAGACCGGCGAGCGGCAATTCGGCTGCTGCCGGCATGCTATTTCTCCGTCTTGCCGACGAAGTCGGCCGGGTTGCGGTACTTCACCGTCTGCAGATGCTCGCAATACAAAACGAGCTCGCCTTCGCCCTTGAACACCTCATAGCTGGCGCGGATCAGCCCCATTTCCTTGTAGCGGGGCTTCTTGTCGAGGTTGGAGCGGATCGAATAGATCGTGTCGCCAATGAAGACGGGTTTTATGAAGCGGAGCTTGTCGTAGCCATAGGAGAAGGCATTGACGCAGTTGGTGGCGACCAGCCCCAGGCCAGCCGAAAAGACGAAGGCGCCGGCGATCAGCCGCTTGCCGAAAATGCCTTCGTTCTCGGCAAACATCTGGTCCTGCACATAGGGGTGGATGTCGAGCACCAGCGTGTTGAACAAATGGCTGTCGCCTTCGGCCATTGTGCGCCGCAACGAGCGGATCTTCTGGCCGACGGGCCAGTCCTCGTAGAACCAGTTCTCGGCATTCCACACCGGCAGCGCGGCGTGATCTCCGGGCATGTTCTTAGGATGCGTCGAGGCGACGCCGACGGTAGGTGCGAAATCGTTCATGGTCGGCACCGCCAGACCTGCATGGGGCACGTCACAGCTATCGGAAAACGCATCAAGGCGTCGAAATACAAGACGTCTCCTCCCGCCAATCTTCTTTTGTAAATAGTATTTTCACATATGAGGTTGCGTTGCAAGCGTGAACAGGCGAAATTTTGGCTGCTCCCGCGCGCCAAAGCGCAGGCGGGTAGGGGAGGAAATCATGCGCGAGAATTGTCTGGTCTTTGTCGGCAGCCTGAACCGCGAGGCGCCGTATTTTCAGGGCGCTCGGGGCGTCGGCCTCAGCGTCTACAGCTTTGACGAGACGACGCTGGAAACACGAAAACTGGCCGAGACCAACGACGTCGACAATCCGACCTTCCTCTCGGTGACACCGGACGGCTCGCGGATCTACGCCAACTCGGAAGTGTTCACCTGGCGCGAGGGCACCGTCTCAGCTTACAGCTTCGATCGAGCTTCGGGGACGCTCATTTATCTGAACAAGCAACCGTCGCTCGGCAGCATAGCCGCCCACAACACCATCACCCGCGACGGGACAAAACTGCTGGTCGCCAATTACGGCATGGGCGAGGGCGGCCCGGATCGTGCGGTGGCTGTCTATGGCTTCGAAGAGAACGGCGCCTTGTCGGCGCCGCTCGCCAGCGTTTCGCATGAGGGCAGCGGCCCGAATGTGGCGCGGCAGGAACGCTCGCATGCGCACAGCGTCACCGAAACCATCGGCGGGGGAACAGCCATCGTCGCCGACCTCGGCACCGACCGGCTGGTGTCTTACCGGATCGAGCGCGAGGGCAATCTGGCCAAGCTAACCGAATCCGCTTTGCCATCCGGCGCCGGTCCACGCCACCTCGCACTGCATCCGAACGGACGCTTCGTCTTCGTCATGAACGAACTGGATTCGACCATCGTGTCGATGGCGCTGGACGAAGCCACCGGCAAGCTCTCGATCATCGACGCAAAGCCGGCAGTGCCGGCCGAGGCACGCGACAGCAACCACTGCGCCGATATCCAGATCTCACCGGATGGCCGTTTTGTCTACGGCTCCAACCGCGGCCATGACAGCGTCGTCATCATGGCGGTCGACCAGCAGACAGGGTCGCTCAGCCTCGTCAGCTATATCCCTTGCGGCGGCGCGACCCCGCGTAACCTGGCGCTGACGCCGTCAGGCGGCCATCTGTTTTCCGCCAACCAGAATGGCGACCGCATTTCGATCTTCGCCCGCGACGCCGACAGCGGCATACTGACCGACACCGGGCGCGCCATCGAGATCGGCACGCCGATGTGCGTCAAGATCGTGCGCTGAACGCCCACAACTGCGAAACCTCGGAAAAAATCGCCCGAGGCTCAAGCCTGTTGTATTGCCGAGAGCTTCCAGTTCGATCCATTCTCACGCACGAAAGTCCACAGCTCGGTCGTCTCTGTCGGATGACCATCGTCGCCCGCGACGATTTTGCCGCTGGCCCGTTCGCGCGTCACGTCACGAGATTCGTAGCGCAAGGCGGCCGTGGCGTAGTCGCGCTCATCCTCGCGCCAGCTTTCCGCGATGTCGGCCTGCAGCAAGGTGATATCAGTTACTTCGTTCCTGAGACCTTTCTGGGCATTGTCGGCCAACTCTTCCGACAGATAGGATACCATTTCGGGTGTAACCGCCCGGCGCAGAGCGACATGGTCTTCGCGCCCGAATGCTTCCTGGACATCGGTCAGCAGCTGCTGGAATGCGTCGAGATCCGTCTGGGCCAGCGTGATCTCCTCGGAGGCGGCGGCCGGAGAGCCTCCACCTGAACCGCCGCCGAAACCGGGAATTGTGAAGGAGCCTGCAGTCTGCTGCCCTGCCGTTGAGCGGTTCTCAAATCGCGAAGCCTGGACATTGTCGGCACCGGCGAGCGTCGGCGCGGGGCCGCGCGCGGATTGCGAGCGGAAGAACCTGATGGCCAGCATGATCGCGCCACCGATCAGCAAGGCCTGAAGCAGGAAACCGAACATGCCGGCCAGGCCGCCGAAGCCCTGACCCAGAAGCAGGCCGAACAGGCCACCGAGCAACAGGCCGCGCATCATCGTTCCACCGAAACCGCTCATGAAGCCGGGCCTCTGCAGGCCGGCCTGCGGCTGCCGGGCCGCGTTGTTCACACCGGTGTTGGGCGTCATCGACCGCTCGACCGGAGCGGTCGGTGCTGGGGCCGTCCTGGTCGGCGGTGCCGATTGGAACGTACGCATGCCACGACTGCCGAAACTGCCGCCACGACGGGCCTCGGCATGGTCCATCGCAACCATGGAGAATGCAAGGAACAGTCCTGCAAAGAGGGCTGCAAATCGGCTGGTGCGGGAAATCATCGGAGATGAACCTTTGTCGATGTGGTTTCGGAAGTTTCAGCAAGTGCCGGCCTGGATGTCGGGCATCATGCGGTCAGTCGAACAACTCTTCGAAGAATGATTTCTTCCGCTTCGGATAGCGGTGACCGTGCGAGCGGGAATAATCGTCATCGCGGCTCTGGCCATGTTGTGGCTGGGAGAATGCTGCCGGCTGTGGCTGCGGCGCGGGCGCCGCTTCCCTGCCGGAACGCTCGATGATCTTGTCGAGTTCTCCTCTATCAAGCCAGACGCCGCGGCACTGCGGACAGTAGTCGATTTCGATACCCTGGCGTTCGCTCATCACGAGCGCGACGCGGCAGGAGGGGCAAACCATACCGAGGAGGGAAGTAGATGTCATACGGGGCTCCAAACCGAAAAGAATGAGCCCGCTTGACCGAAAGAATGGAAACGGGCCCGTTAAAGCGGTCCGACATCACAATCGCCAAAAGCGACAGTCAGAGGGGCCCGGCCCGCACCGGACAGTTAGGGATGCAAAGCCGCGGCTTCAAGGTCGATATTGCCCTGCAAGAATGATTTGTTCGCCAGCGTTGCTCAGGCAGTCACCACGATTCAAATCGTCACCAGATCTCAGATCGTCACTACGATCTCAGATCGTCACTACGATCTCAGATCGTCACTACGATCTTGCCGAACTGCTCGTTCGACTCCAGGTAGCGGTGCGCCTCGACGATTTGGTCGAACGCGAAGGTCCTGTCGATGATCGGCCTCAGCGTTCCGTGCTCCAGACCTTCGACGATAAACGCCTTGGCGGCCTCGAGTTTCACAGGGTTGCCGGTGATCTCGTGGACGAGGTAGCCGCGCAGTGTCAGCGTCTTGCTCAGCACCGCTGGCAGAGGGAATGGCGTCGGTTCGCGGCTGAGACCGCCATATTCGATGAGGATGCCGCCACGCGACATGGCCGCTGTGAGTGGCTCGAAGATCGGGCCGCCGACCGCATCGAACACGACGCGCACGCCTTCAGGCCCTGCGATCTCATTCAGCCGTGCCGCCAAATCCTCCTCGGCCAAGGTGACGACTTCAGCCGCGCCGGCGTCGAGCAGGGCCTGCCTCTTCGCCGATGTCCGCGTCACCGCAATCGCTGTTGCACCGACCCTGTTGGCGATCTGGATTGCCGCAAGCCCGACGCTGCTCGAGGCTGCGGTGATCACCACGTGGTCTCCGCTGTGCAGCCCGGCGATATCGATCAGCGCGCCATAGGCGGTGAGATACTGCATCCAGACGGCCGCTGCCGTCTGCCAGTCGAGCGACGGCGGATGCTTGACGACAAGTCCGGCGGGGTAGGTGGCAAACTCGCCATAGGCCGGCCAGCGGATCATCGATTGCGGCGGGATAACACTGACGCTGTCGCCCGGCGCGAAATCCCTCACACCGTCGCCAATAGCCTCGATGACGCCCGCTGCCTCAAGGCCAAGCCCCGAGGGGAGCGTCGGCGTCTCGATATAGGAACCCGCGCGCAGCAGCGCTTCGGCGCGATTGAGGCCGAGTGCCTTGACCCGGATTTGAACTTCGCCCGAACCCGGTGGGGAAAGCGCGACATCCTCGATGCGCAGAACCTCGGGACCACCATGCTGGTGAAAGCGAACTACGCGTGTCATTCGGGATACTCCAAATCATCAGAACCGAATGAGCTATGCAGCCGGTCTTGTCGGGGATAAATGGCTGTAAGAGAAGAACAGTAGAAACCAGGAGTTCCGAATATGGATCGGCTTGAGAGCATGGCCGTGTTCGTCAAGGCGGTCGATCTCGGCTCGTTCGCGGCCGCGGCGGTCGCGCTCGACCTCTCCGGACCGATGGTCGGCAAGCATGTCCGGTTTATCGAGGAGCGGCTGGGCGTGCGGCTGCTCAACCGGACCACGCGACGGCAGAGCCTGACCGACTTCGGCCGCGCTTACTATGAACGCTGTCGGGTGGTGCTGGCCGAGGCCGAAGCCGCCGATGCGCTCGCCGCCGAACAGTTTTCGGAGCCACGTGGAAAACTGCGGGTCACCATGCCGGCGCATTTCGGGCGCCATTGCGTGACCCCCGTATTGCTGAAGCTGGCCCGTCAATATCCGATGCTGGAACTCGACCTGTCGCTCACCGACCGCTTCGCGGATCTTGCCGAGGACGGCTACGATCTCGCAATCCGCACCGGCACTCTTGACGACAAGGTGGGGGTGATTGCGCGTCGCGTCGCGCGTCAGGGCATGGTCGTCTGCGCGGCACCCTCTTATCTCAGAATTCATGGCGAGCCGCAGCGGATCGAGGATCTCGCCGACCATCAGGCGATTGTCTACCGCCGGCTCGGCCAGGTCGTTCAGCCGTGGTTGTTTGTGCGCGAGGGGCAACCCACGCTCGAGATCACGCCAACCGGACGGCTGCGGCTCGACGATCTCGATGCCATCGCTGACGCGGCCGCCGACGGCATGGGGCTGGCCTGGCTGCCCTGGTGGCTGGTACGCGACCGCATTCAGGCCGGCGCGCTGATGGCGCTGTTGCCGGACCAGCCGCGATATCTCTACGACTGCCACGCGCTTTGGCTGCAGACACCGCATCTGCCGCTGAAGGTGCGGCTGGCCGTCGATGCGCTGGCCGTCGCCTTGCCGAAATCGATGGCCTGATTGACAATCGCCGCCGCTCAGTTGAGATCGCGCCGATACTCCTTGACCTCGCTGCGGTCGACGATCCGCTCGTCTCCGTCATGGGCAGTGATGTGGGTCTCGATCCGCCAGACGTCGCGCAGCGCGCGCACCGTCGCCGTCACTGAAAGGCGCGCCTGCCAGTCGCCGCGGCCATAGGATTTTTCCCAGGTGCAGGTGCCGACCGCCGAGGTCGGGTCGTCGGGGTGAATGGAGAACCGGTCGACATGCTTCGCTGAAAGGACGATTCCCGTATGCGGATGCCGCACCGTGCCGCCATCATTGACGACTTGGTAGACGGTCTCGCCAGTGACCTGGTCTGTCGAAACCGAGCGCTGAAAGCCGTCGCCCTTGGCCAGAACCTCCTGCTCCATCGGCGCGGCGCTTTCCGGAGCCAGGAAGGTCCCCAGCGTGTCGTCCAGCTTCTGCGGCGCGCGCACCGGCAGGATCAGCCGGCTATCGCCGCAATGGATCGACAGCGTCGCCTGCTCGGCGGTCGGAAAGACGATCGGCCAATGCGATGTCGCCAGTGCCAGCCGGATACGCTCGCCAACCTCGAAACGCTGCCCGCAGCAGCGCAGCTTGATGCGGACGGTCTCCGCCCGGCCCGGCACCATGGGTGCGATGTCCAGATCATCGTTGCGATGGCTCAGATTGAGGATGCCGTAGCTGACGCGCGAGGCAGCACCTTCCGGGAACACTTGCGACAGCGTGGCGGACAGAAGCGCAACCGGCTTGTCGGAGGAGAGCTTGACCTCGAATTCCGGGAAACCAAGGATCTCGACCGCTTCGGTCAACGGCGCCGTCTCGAAGATCAGGGCATTGCCTTCTTCCGTGCGCTGGTCGATCGGCAAGGTCGGCATGACGCCATAACCGCACCAGGCGCCGGAAGACAGGCCGGCCGTCTGCGGCGATGAAATCTCCAGGATCGTGTCTTCGCCCCTGGCCTCGCTCAGCACATGAGGCGCAAGGTTCAGCACCTTTTCGCCAATGCCCGGTCCTGGCCATGCCGGCTCGGCGACCCAGCGGCCGGGCCGCTCGTCATAGATCGCCGCCGGCCGTGCGGGATCCTGAATCCAGGCGCGCAGCATCGGCTCGTCGGCAATGCCGGTGTTTATGCCCTTGAGATATTGATCCCACCAGCGCAGGCACTCCTGCAGGAAGCCGATGCGCGGTCCTGGCATGGCGAAGTGCGGATATTTATGGCCCCAGGGTCCAATCAGCCCTTTGCGGGGACCGCTTAGCTTTTCCAGCATCCGGAAGATCGGATTGGGGTAACCGTCGGCCCAGCCGCCGACGGCGTAGACCGGGATTTCGACATCGGAATAATCCTCGCAGATCGAACCGTGCTTGTAGAAATCGTCGCGGCGCTGGTGTTCAAACCAGTCCTGCATCCAGATGCCATTGCCATTCAGCCGTTGTTTCCAAAGATCGCGCCAGCGGTCGCCGACAATGAGCGGGTCGGGCGGGGTCATGGCGATGGCCCAGGCGGTGGTTCCCCACATCAGATTGTCGCACATCATCGCGCCGCCGAGATAATGCACGTCGTCGTTATAGCGGTCGTCGGTCGAGCACAGCGAAACGACGGCTTTCAGCGCCGGCGGCCGGCGGGCCGCGACCTGCAGCCCGTTGAAGCCGCCCCAGCTGATGCCGATCATGCCGACGCTTCCCGAGCACCAGGATTGCCTCGCCAGCCATTCGATGACCACCAGGCAGTCATCCTGCTCCTGCTTCAGATACTCACCCTTGCACAGCCCTTCGCTGTCGCCCGAGCCGCGCATGTCGACCCGCACGCCGGCATAGCCGTGACCGGCGAAATAGGGATGCGTCAGCGCATCGCGCTCCACCGTTCCGTCACGCTTGCGATAGGGCAAATATTCGAGGATCGCCGGCACGGGATCGCTCTCCGCGTCTTCCGGCAGCCAGACACGCGCCGCCAGCTTGACGCCATCCGGCATCGGAATCCACAAATTCTCGATCTCGCGGATTTTGCGCGGGAAATCGGTGACGACGCGGATATCTTGCATGGCGGCTCCTCTCAACGCCCCGGCCGACACTTGCGCCGGTGGCGATCCTTATGTGTTCAGCGGGAAATGGCAGGTCAGACGGCTGTCGCCGACCGAGGCCGGGACGGGGACATCCAGCGCGCAACGGCCCTCGGCCTGCGGGCAGCGTGTGTGAAACTCGCAGCCTGAGGGGCGCGCCAGCAAGGACGGAACGTCAGCCGGCAGCGTGATGCGCTGATGCACCCTGTCGGGATCAGGCTCGGGATTGGCGGAGAGAAGGGCCGCCGTATAGGGATGATGCGGGGCGCGGAAGATCGCTTCGGTTTCGCCCTGCTCGACGAAGCGCCCGAGATACATCACCGCCATGCGGTCGGCGATCTGGCGCACGACATGCAGATTGTGGGTGATGATCAGCATCGACAGGCCCATGCGGTCGCGCAGGTCGTTGAGCAGGTTCAGCACCTCTCCCTGCACGGAGACGTCGAGGCCGGCGGTCGGCTCGTCGGCGACGACCAGCACCGGGTCCAGCGCAATCGCCCGCGCTACGCCGACGCGGCGCGCCTGGCCGCCAGATAGCTGGTGCGGGTAGCGGTCGGCGAAATCGCGCGGCAGCCCGACCAGCGCAAGAAGCCGTGTGACTTCAGCGTTGAGATCGCGATCCGACAAACCGTGGATGACGAAAGGCTCCGACAGCAGCGAGCGCACGCTGAGCCGCGGCGACAGCGATCCGACCGGATCCTGGAACATCATCGGCATGCGCCGCCGCACCGGTTTCATCGCGGCGTTGGACAGGCCTTGCAGTTCCTGTCCTTCGAACACGATCGTGCCTGCTTTCACCGGCTGAAGACCGTTGAGGGTGCGCGCCAGCGTCGTCTTGCCCGAGCCGGATTCGCCGACCAGCGCGAAGGTGCTGCCTCGTTGAAGCGTGAAGCTGACGCCGGAGACCGCTTCGATTTCGGTGGCCCGCCCCGCGAGCCTGGCGGACAGGCCGCCAACCCGGAACGAGACGCGCAGGTCGCTGACACGGAGCAGGTCTTCGTTCATGCGCTCATGGCCCCCAGTGGAAC